>JAYTTA010000247.1:0-24984 GCA_043745345.1 Acetobacteraceae bacterium
AAGATCTATGCCGAGATCACCGGCTACGGCATGTCGGGCGACGCGCACCACATCACCGCCCCGGCCGAGGGCCATGAGGGCGCCTACCGGGCGATGAAGGCGGCAATGCGCAATGGCGGCATCACCGCCGACGGCATCCAGTACGTCAACGCGCACGGCACCTCGACGCCGATGGGCGATGACCTGGAGCTGGAGGCGGTGGAGCGGCTGTTCGGCGACCATGGCCGTGGCCTCGCTATGTCGTCGACCAAGTCCGCCACCGGTCACCTGCTTGGCGCCGCCGGTGCTGCGGAGGCGGTGTTCTCTATCCTGGCGATCCGCGACAACGTGGCGCCGCCGACCCTCAACCTTGACAATCCATCGCGCGAGAGCGTGATCGACCGGGTTCCCAACCATGCCCAGCAACGGCCCATCACCGTCGCATTGTCCAACAGCTTCGGTTTCGGCGGCACCAACGCAAGCATCATCTTCAGCGCCGTCTGACGACACTTGTTCAGCGCCGTCTGACGACACTTGTTCAGCGCCGTCTGGCGACACTTGCTCAGCGCCGTCTGGCGACGGCGGGCCGGCCGCGCCGCCGCCGGGCCGACGCCTCGGCCGGTGGATGGCTCGGTGCCTGATGCCCGGACTGGTGCTGGTCTTCGCTGGCCTTGGCGCCCTCGGACTATATGCCGGACGCACATTCAACAGCCCCGGCCCGAGCGACATACCGACCGTCGCGGCGATCCCGCACGGCGGCATCGGCGAGATCGCGGATCTGTTGGTGCGCGACGGAATTGCCGCCGGGCGGTTCAACTTTCGCGTCGCCGCCTTCCTCACCCGGGGTGACGGGCCGGTCCGGGCTGGCGAGCTGGCGTTTCCCGCCCACGCCTCGCTGCGCGACGTGCTTGCCGTGCTGCGTGCCGGCAAGCCGGTGCAGCATAGCCTGACCATCCCGGAAGGCCGCACCGCCCGACAGATCGCGGCGATACTCGGGCGCTCCGATCTGCTCACCGGGCCGCTTGACCTTGACCAGGAAGCGGCACTGCTACCGCAGACCTATCTGTTCGAGCGCGGCACCCCGGCGATGGCGATTCTGGCACGCGGCCGAGTGGCGTTGCAGAAGGTGCTTGACCAGGAATGGGCGGGACGCGCGGAAAATCTGCCGCTCAACTCGAAGTATGACGCGCTGATTCTCGCCAGCATCGTCGAGAGGGAGACAGCGCTGGCCGATGAGCGCCCGCGGATCGCCGCAGTGTTCCTCAACCGGCTGCGCGCAGGGATGAAGCTGCAATCGGACCCAACCGTGATCTACGGCGCCTCGGCCAGGCTGGGCGTGCTTGATCGCCCGATCTCGCATGCCGACCTCGAACGCGACGATCCATTCAACACCTACCGCATCCGCGGCCTGCCGCCTGGGCCGATCGCTGCACCCGGCATCGCCAGCCTGCATGCGGTGCTGCATCCGGCGCCTGGCGACGACCTGTATTTTGTGGCGGATGGCACTAGTGGACACGCCTTCGCCCGCAGCCTGGATGAGCATGTTCGGAATGTCGCGCGCTACCGGGCCTTGTCGGCGGGACGTTAGATCGCGGGTTCGCGAACGGCAGGTAGGGTGATAAAACACTCGAGACCGGGAGAAAAGCGGAATGCCGATGCTAGCCTCGATGACCGGCTTCGCGCGCAGCGAGGGCGTCGAGACCGGACTGAGCTGGGCCTGGGAAATGCGCAGCGTCAACGGCCGCGGCCTTGATCTGCGTTTTCGTCTGCCGCCGGGAATGGACGGGCTGGAGGCGACTTTTCGCGAAGCGGCGTCACGCGCCCTCAAGCGCGGCAACGTCACCGCCAATCTGACCGTAAAGCGTGACGACCAGACTCGACTCGTCGCCGACCCGGTGGCGCTGGAGCAGATACTGGAATTGGTGCTCGACCTTCAATCGCGCATCCCAGGCGCTTCCCCACCGCGCGCCGAGGCGCTGCTCGCTTTGCCCGGCGTGCTGCGGCAGTCCGCGCCGGCGCAATCGGGCGAGCAGGAAGCCGCCGGGTTCGCCGCGGTGCAGGCCGGGTACACGCTGGCTTTGGATCGGCTCGTCACGTCGCGCCAGGCCGAGGGCGCCAGGCTGGCGGCGACCTTGGCCGGCCAAGTCGCCGAGATCACGGCGCTCTGCGCGACCGCCGCGACCGAGGCTGCTGGCCAGCCGGCGGCGCAGCGCGCGCGGATGATGGAGAACCTCCAGACGCTGCTCGGCGAGGTCCCTGCCCTGCCGGAAGAACGTATCGCCCAGGAAGTCGCACTGATGGCACAGCGGTCCGACGTGCGCGAGGAGCTTGATCGGCTGGATGCCCATCTTCACGCGGCCCGTTCCCTGCTGGCGGAGTCCGAGCCGATCGGGCGGCGGCTAGATTTCCTGGTGCAGGAGTTCAACCGCGAAATCAACACGCTCTGCAGCAAGTCGGCCAGCATCGCGCTGACCTCGGTTGGGCTGACGCTGAAGGCAACGATCGAGCAGCTGCGCGAGCAGGTGCAGAACATCGAATGAACAGGGATCAAGGCGCAGCACAAGCACCTGCCATCCGCCGTCGTGGGCTTTGCCTGGTGATCGCGGCACCCTCCGGCGGAGGCAAGGGCGCGATCACCCGCGCTTTGCTGGAGATCGAGCCGGCATTGTCGCTGTCGGTCAGCATGACCACACGAAAACCCCGCCCCGGCGAGCGCGACGGCGTGCACTACCAATTTTGCGATCCGGCAGAATTCGAGGCGATGGTCGCGGCGAACGGCTTTCTGGAATACGCCCGCGTGTTCGGCTTCAACCAGTACGGCAGCCCGCGCGCGCCGGCCGAGGCGGCCCTGGCCGCTGGGCGGGACGTGATCTTCGACATTGACTGGCAGGGCTACCGCCAGCTTCGCGCGGCGCTGCCGGGCGACGTCGTCGGCGTGTTCCTGCTGCCGCCGTCGATGGCAGAACTGGAACGCCGGCTACACGATCGCGCCGCCGACGCGCCAGAGGAGATCGCCCGTCGAATGGGCACTGCGCGTGCAGAGATCTCGCATTGGCCAGAATTTGACCATGTGGCGCTAAACGACCGGTTCGAGGCGACGCTGGCGCAGGTTCGCGCTATTCTGGTTGCCGCCCGACTGAATACAGCGCGCCAAGTAGGCCTGCCCGAGTTCGTGTCCTCCCTCAGCGCGGAACGACCCGTGTGAGGGGATTGGGTGCCGGGTTCCTGGCGATTATCCTGCTGTCCGTGTGTGCGAGCACGCCCCCGGTGAGTGCTGACATTGCGGAGGCGGCGAGCCGCCCCGGACGACGGGACAGCCCGGAGCTGTTGGCGCGCCAGATCGAGCGCATCGCCGGCCGTGGCTTCATCGCCGGCAGCCGGGTCGACCTGCTGCGCGACGGGCCGGCGACTTATGCCGCGATGACGGCAGCGATCCTGGCGGCAACTTATCGGATCGACATGGAGAGCTACACCTTCGACACCGGGCAGGGCGCATGGTTCGCCGACCTGATGCTGCGCAAGCGCGCCAAGGGGTTGGAGGTGCACCTGATATTCGACGCGGTAGGTTCCAGCGGCTCGCCCCAGGAGGTGCTCGACCGGCTGCGCGCGGCCGGCGTCGCGTGCTGGAATATAACCCGATCCGCCTGACCGACCGGGTGCCGCTGCCGGTCAACCGCCGCGACCATCGCAAGCTGCTGGTTGTGGATGGCCAGGTGGCGATCACCGGCGGGGTCAACATCAGCAGGGTCTACCTGAACCCGGCTGACGCTTCCCCGGTTGCCGCCTTCAAGGCCGCTGACGTGATGGATCTGCCGTGGCGCGATACCGCTCTGTGCATCGAGGGGCCAGTGGTCGCGCAGTTTCAGGCGCTGTTCACGTCGACGTGGGAGGATCAGCATGCCTACGCCCTGCCGCCCTCGCCACCGACGCCGGACTGGATCCGCGGCCCCACCCAGGTGTTGGCCCTGGATGGGACACCCGACCAGGACCGGCCGGCTATCTGTCGCACCCTGATCGTGGCGATCACCCTGGCGCAGCATTCGGTGCATCTCACCACCGGATATTTCTCGCCACCGCCTGACCTGCGGCACACGCTGGTCGACGCCGATTTCGGCCGCCAGATCGAGGCGATGTTTACCGAGGATATTGCTGCTTCACAGCAGATCAATCTTGCCAAGTGGCGCGCTCGGTCGTTGGGCGAGTGGATCACCGAATGGCGTGCCCGGCTGGTTGAGCCGTTTCTACAGGAAAGACCAGGGCCCCTGCCCGCCACGTTCAGGCATCGGGACCCCTCCAAGGGGCAGTCGCCGCCTGTGACCCCTATATTTTTGCTAAGCGCTAGCCCAGGTTTACTACCACCTTCACGCAGCTATCCTTCTTGTCGCGAAACGTCTTGTACAAATTCAGACCTTCGGCCAGATCCTTGCTGCGGTGCGTGATCAGGAACGTCGGGCCGATCCTGTTGTCCTCGAGTAGCTTGGCCAGCGGCTCCGAATAGCGTCTCACATGGGTCTGGCCGCTGCGGATGGTCAGGCCCTTCCGTGCCATGGTGGCCATGTTCACCGGCACAGGACCGGCATGGACGCCGGGCACGGAAACGATCCCGCTGGGGCGCACCGCCTGCACCGCCTGTTCCAAGGCCATCCGCTCCGCCACCGTCTCGATGACGATGATGCGCTCGGCACCCATCACCTGGACCGACTTGACGGCAAACAGCCCGACCGGCCCGGACCCCAGATCGTGACCGTGTCAAGGGACCGATCTGCCGGATGTTGCTCCACGATGAATGGCGAAGCGGTTACTGGTAGAACGGAAAATCCCTAAAGCAGCCGGACTAGGCGATCGAACTCGGCGATCGTCAGTGTCTCGGCGCGGCGTTCGGGTGCAATCTCGGCGCGTGCCAGCAGCGTCTCGCCGCCGAGCGGTTTGAGGGCCCCGCGCAGCATCTTGCGGCGCTGACCGAAGGACGCCGCGGTCAGCCGCTCCATGCTCGCGAACAGCGCCGGTGGCGGCTGCAGCGGGCGCGGGCACAGCACGACAACGGCGGAAAAGACCTTCGGTGGCGGCACAAAGGCGGCCGGCGGCAGCCGCAATGCGAGATCGGTGGTGCAGACCCACTGCGCCAGCACCGACAGCCGACCGTATTCGGGCGTGTCCGGCGCGGCGCAGATCCGGGCCGCGACCTCGAGCTGGAACATCAGCGTCATCTGCTCAAATGCGGCGGCCTGACGCAGCCAGGCGACCAGCATCGGGGTCGCCGCATTGTAAGGCAGGTTGGCGACGATCTTTCGCGGGCCCGGCACCGTGGCGGGGAGATCAAGTTTTAGCGCGTCGGCCTCGATGATCCGCAGCCGGTCGCCGATCAGGCCGGCCAGCTCATGCATGGCGGCGATGGCGCGCGGATCGATCTCGATCGCGGTGACGTCGATCGCGGCGGTCCGCAGCAGGGCGCGGGTCAGGCCACCCGGGCCGGGTCCGACCTCGATGACGTGGCGGCCTTCCAGATCGCCGGCCAGCCGGGCAATGCGGTCAAGCAGGTTGGAGTCGAGCAGGAAGTGCTGTCCGAGCGCCCGCTTGGCGTTAAGCCCGTGCCGCGCGATGGTTTCGCGCAGGCCCGGCAGTGTCACGCTGCCCTCAGGAACGGCAGCGTCACGCGTTTCCGGTGCGCAGATCCACGGTGCCGCGACGCTGCAGGTCGCGCTGGAGCTGGCGCGACATCAGCTCGATGCGATCCCCGATCATGCGATTTTCGATTTCCTGCCGAGTCTGCGTCGCCACGTTCTTCTGCTCACGCGAGCACAGAATCACCACCGCGATGCCATCGTTGGAGACGATCGGCTGGCTGGCACGGTCGAGCGGCAGCGTCGCCAGCATCTGGCGGAACGGCGGCGGGGTGAGCTGCTCCAGCCGGACCTCGCCCGGGTTGGACGGCCGCGGCGAGTTTGCGGCCTTGCTCGCCGCCTCCATCGCGTCGCAGCTATGCACACTCGCGGCGATCGACTTGGCCCGCTCCAGCACCTGGCGCTGCTGGTCGGTCGGCGCCTGTGGGTTGAGCTGGGTTGCGAAGGGCAGAAAAATCTGGCGCATCGATAGCACCGTCGCCAGGTCGCGGCCGATCTCGCGGCGGCCGGCCAGGGCCGCGATGACAAAGCCGCCGGGCACTCTGAGCGCGTTACTGATGGCGCCGACCGGCATCTGCTTAGCCACCGCCAGCACCTCGGGGTCGATCTGGTTCTCCGGCAGCCAGCCGAGATCGCCGCCTTGCAGGGCCGTCTGACTTTGGCTGAATTGTGCCGCCACGACCTGGAACGGAGCGCCGGCGCGCAGCTGCGCGACCACCGTTTCGGCGAAGCGTTCGGCATCGGCGGATTGCGCCCCGCCCTGGGCGGGGATGAATATCTCAAGCAGGTGGTATTCGGGTTTGCCGGCCTGGCCGAGCTGCAGCCGCTCCTGCTCGACGACCTCCTCGGCATTCGGCGGGCCGCGCTCGCCGAGCTGCTGGCGGAGCACCTGGGACCAGCCGATCTGCACCCGGATCTGGTCGATCAGCGTGCGCAGCCCGATGCCGTCGCTCGACAGCCGGGCGCGCAGCACGCCGGGCGGCAGGTTGTTGCGGGCCTCGATGTCGCGGATCGTGTCGGCGATCTGCTTGTCCTGGACGACGATGTGGCGACGCTGGATCTCCTGCAGCCGCAGCTTCTCCTCGATCAGTTGCCGGGTGATCTGCGGCCTCAGCCGGGCGAGCGTGTCGGGCGTGACCGGAATGCCGATCGAAAGTGCGAACAGCCGGCCGCGGCTGGACACATCGGCGTTGGTGATGACGTCGCCATTGACGATAGCAACGATTCCCACTCCCGGATTGGGATCGGCGGGCTTTACCGCGGACCCGGCCGCTCCGGGCACTGGAACGCCAGCCGGATGCCTGCCGTCGGTAACCGGGCCGGCGGCCATGAGCAGCATGGCAGCTAGGGTCAGCGCCAGGCGGCCTGGTGTGGTCGTGGTTTCCGAACTCATCGCGGCAGGGTCTTTCTCTCGGTGTCGACGCTGTCTATAGCGCATGGAAGCCGAACTGTCCGATCGTCTTGAACGTCATCTGGAACAGGATCGTGCTCGAGCCGCCATCTCCATTATAGGAGGTGTACCGGCGCAAGAAGAGCATCTGAAGGATATAACACTCATCCTCGTAGGCGGCATTGCCGGCCACGACCACCATGCGGTTGGTGGCAAGGTCGCGGCGCACGTAGCCGCTGACGCTGTAGGCGCCATGCCGGCTGGAGGCGCCGAGCGTAACTTCGTTGCGGGGCTTGTAGAAACTGCTTGAGGCCGGCGGCGGCGGCGCCACGTCGAACACTGCATAAGGATCGTAGCTGGTGTAGAGATAGCCGCCGGTGACGCGCAGCAGGCTGCCGCCGACCGTGCCCAGCGCGTCGGCAAACCGGACGGCACCGGACTTCTTGTCGAGCCGCGTGCGGTAGGTCAGGTCCAACCACGACGTCGGCGCGAAGCTGGCCCGCGCCACGACATCCGACGCCGTATCGCGCAGGCCAGTGACCTGGGCCACGTCGTTGTTGCGGTCGGTGCGGTACGATTGGCCGATCAGGCCATCGAACGACGTGCCGCCGAGATACCAGGCACCATGCAACGCGGCGTTGAGGCGGGTGCCGCCCTCCAGCCGGTCGATGCCTGGAAAGCGGTTGAAGGCGAACAGGTTGGAGTCGGTGAATTCGAGGTCGAGGCTGTCCTCGTTGGGAATCTTAGTGAATTGGCTGTTGCCGGCCCGCGGTGCCACGATCAGCTGCACGATCGGCTCGATCAGCTGACTGCCCCAGGCACCGCCGTCGCGCAGCAGCGGCCAGCGCGCCTCGATCGCCGCCTGCGGCAGGGCGCGGACCGTGCTGTTGCTGGCAAGGGTCGAGTAGTTCGGCTGCTGGTTCAGTTGGCTCGCATCGTAACCGGCAGAGTCGCCGTGCAGGGTGAATTTCCACCGGTCGCCGATCAGCCCGGCGAACGGCCGCTCCCAATCCACGGTCAAGCTGGCGCGCCGCGTATTGGTGCCGCTGTTGCGGATGATGTTGAAGGCGCCGGTGGCGATCGACAGCCTGCCGCCGAGCGTGTCGGGCTGGCCGAAGTAGTTGTAGGCGTAGCGCGGCGCCACCACCGGCAGCTTGCTGTCGATGATGGCGTTGGACAGACCCTGGTAGCCGCGCGCGTCGAGCCGCGTGTAGGCGCCCTGGCCGAAGCCCTCGATGTAAGCCTGGCTGGTCAGCAGGTTGGGGGCGCCGCCGAGATAGCGGCCGAGATGGAAGTCGCGCACGTAGTTGGCCGAAGTGGCACGGTTGAAATCGAAGCCGTAGCGCCAGGTCTCGTCGTAGTTGAACCGGCCGTGGGCGTAGACCGCGCCCTCCGGCTTGCCCGACACCTCGGCGCCAGAGCCATTGATGCTGAAAATGCCGTCGTTGAAGCGGTAGCGGTAGTCGAGGTCGAGCTGCGGCCCGCTCAGGCTGGTGATCATCGGCGTGACCGTGATGTCGGACTGGTCATCGATGACATAGTAGTAGGGTTGAGCCGCGAACGCGCCGAGATGCCTGCTTTGCCCGATTGTCGGCAGCAGCAGCCCGCTCTCCCGCTTAACCGAGGGATCGGCGTGCCAGAAGTATGGGAAATAGGCGATCGGCACGCCGTACATCTCCATCACCGCGTCGCGGTATTCGATCTTCTTGTGCTCGCCATCCTGCACCGCGGCCAAGGCACGGATCTGCCACAGCGGCGCCTTTGTCGGATCGTCGGCGCAGGGATTGCAGGTGGTGTAGACGATGCGACTGAGCTCGTTGATCGAGCCGTCGGTGCGCCGCACGCCGTTCGCGGCCAGACGCCCGTTTTCGGCCAGGATCGCACGCATCTCCTTCAGCACGCCCTCGCGCATGCCCTCGGTCAGCTCGGCGTAGTCGGAGAACAGCGTCTCGTTCGGCTCGATCAGCACGACATGGCCGGTGGCGGCGACGATGTCGGTGTTGCGGTCGAAGACGATGCGGTCGGCGTGAAGGACGTGGTCGCCCTGCCAGGCCTCGACATGGCCTGAGGCCGTGACCAGGGCAGCGTCGCGGTCGTACTGGACCTGGTCGGCAGTGAAGGCCACCGGCTCGTTCTTGTCGATCGGGGCGCGGCCACCGAAGCTGGGCACCTGCGCCCGGGCGGCGGGGTGGGCAAGAACGCCCGTCACGAGGATGGCCACAAGTAAAAAGCCAGAACGGCGGGCCACTTTTGCGGCGGTATGGGTCATCGGGTCAGCCGTCTTCCATGTGCAGCAGCAGCGCGACAGCCAGCATAAGGCCGGCAGCGGCGGGCGCCCAGGCCGCAAGCAGCACCGGCAGCGCGCCGGACTGGCCGAACTCCTCGGCGACCTTCGAGATCACGAACAGAGCGAAGCCGGCGGCGACCCCGCTTGCGATCATCTTGGCGACGCCGCCGCGCCGGGCCGGGCGCATCGAGAAGCCGGCCGAGACAAGCGACATCGTCGCCGCCAGCAGCGGCAGGGCCAGCAGCGACTGGAAGTGCAGCCGGTGGCGCAGCGAGGAGAAGCCCGACCGCTCAAGCAGCGAGATGAAGCCCGGCAGCGCCCACAGCGACAGCGTGTCGGGTGAGGCGAAGCTGTCCTGGACGCGGGTCACAGTGAGGTCGGTCGGCAGCATCAGGGTGCGGGCGGCGTCCGGCAGCTGGTTGGGCCGGATCACCCGGGCCTGCTCCAGCCGCCACGCGCCGGGCAGCAAAGTGGCGGTAACGGCCTCGATCCGCTCCATCAGGTGATCGTTGTCATCGATGCGGAACACGCTGACGGCATCAGTGGTCAGCTGGTCGTCATGCAGCCTGACCGCGAGCGCATGCAGGATGGCGACCCCCGGGCTACCGTTCGGCGACGGCATCTGGCGATCGGACTGCCGCAGCCAGAGCTGCCCGCCCGACAGCGCCAGCGGTCCGCCGCCGGTGCGCAGGTAGGTGTTGTCAAGCGTTTCCGCCCGCGCCAGCATCGCCGACGACAGCGGTGAGAGCGCGCCCGCGCCGATCGCGCCCAGCGCCAGCGCGCACAGCGTGGGTGCGGCGAGGAAACCCCAGGCCGAGATGCCGGCGGCGCGCGCGACGATCAGCTCCGACGACCGGGTCAGCCGCCAGAACACCAGGATGCCGCCGAGCAGGACGGCGAACGGCAGGATCTGGATCATGATGAAGGGTAGACGCAGCCCCGCGATCTCCGACACCAGGGCAAAGGTCGCCTCTGTCTTTGAGGCCGACCGGCGCAGCAGCTCGATGAAATCGAACAGCGCGACCAGGCTCGAAAGCGCCGCCAGCATCGCCAGCACCGCCAGCAGGAACTGCCGCGAGACATAGAGCGACAGCGTGGTCGCGATGTTCAAGCTGGAATTTTCCCGCGTCGGCCGTTGGCGTCTTCACTGGTATCCTGGCCATGGTGGCGCACGGACGCGGGCGCGAAAAGCTGCGGCGCGAACAGCGCGCAGGCGCAGACCACGCCGGGCAGGATGGCCTGGATCCAGATCAGCGGGATCAGCCGGTTGTCACGCGCCGCCAGGCTGCCGACGGCGAGACCGAGTGCCAGCAGGCCGACAATGGCGCCGACCGCGATCACCGGCCGCAGGATGCCGCCATAGCGCCGGAACGACCCGGTCAGTACCGACAGCAGTGCCACCAGCGCGAACGACAGGGTGGATAGGGGGCCCGACAGCCGTCGGTCAGCCTCGGCGCGCCACTTGGACACGTCCTGGGCGTTAGCCGGGTGCGGATCGAACAGCTCGCCCAGGCTGACCTCGGTCATGTCGCGCGGCCGCGCGCCGTCGCTGTGCGTCGCTTCGGCGAGGTCGATCGCGTTCTCGTTGAAGGTCAGGATCTTCAGCCGTCCGGTCAACCGGTCAAGCTCCTGGCGCGAGCCGTTCAACAGGAGCACGCGCGGCCCGGTCGGTCCCTCCACCAGCTGGCCGCGCTCGGCCAGGATGGTGGCGTGGGAGTTCGGCTGGCGGGCATCATCGACCAGGATGCCGCGCAACGCGCCCTCGCGGTCGCGGAACCGGACATAGACCGTGAGGTCGTCGGAGAGGGTGGTGAACACACCTTCCTGGAGCAGGAAGGCCGCGACCCGATTACGGATCTCCCACTGAAACTCGCGAAAACTGTTGAGGCTGGCCGGCACGATCCACAGGTTGAGCAGGTAGCAGGCGAGGGTCGCTGCAAGCGCCAGCGCCAGCGCCGGGCGAGCGAGCGCAAACGGAGACAAGCCGGCCGAGCGCATCACTGTCAGCTCGCGGTCGCCGGCCAGCCGCTGATAGACGAACTGCACCACAACGAAGGTGGTAATCGGCACGATCACGGCAATGAAGCTGGGCAGCAACAGCCCGGTGAGCTGCAGGAAGACGCCGATCGACAGGCCGCGATTGACCACCAGCTCGACGAAACGCAGCGATTGGGTCAGCCAGATCAGCACCGCGAGGCCGGTCGTCACCGCGACCAGGGCTACTGCCAGCTGGCGGAACACATAGCGGTCCAGACGGGTGACGAGCGGGCCGGAAGACATGGTGGCCGAAGGTTCCAGTGTTTAGGAAGCTGGGGGTGCGGAGAAAGGGCGCCGACCCGGTATAGTGTGGCCCTGGCGCGCCGCCAAACCTTACAACCGACGGCGTTCGGCGGCGCCGGTCGCCAGATCCGCATGGTAGACGGCAACATCTACCGCGCCGTCGGAAATCCCCGCCAGGCGAAGGCCGGCGGCGGCGTGCTCGCGGTCGTGCTCGCGCTCGAGCGGCGAGCTGCGCAAGTATTGCGCAATGGTGAAATCAGGCTCAATCGCCAACAGCCGGCGCCGCACCACGGCGGCCTCCTGGGTCAGGCCGAGATGACCCAGCGCCGCCAGATACGGCTTGCAGGCGGCGGAAAATGAAGGATTCATCTCGCTGACAGCACGCCCGGCCACGACCGCGCTCTCATAGTCGCGCTTGAGCAAGGCCACGATGATAAAGGCGGTATCGAAAAAGAACGCGTACGGATCGAGCGGCGACAATTTCTTGTAGCGCGCAATTCGGCGCTCGGCCTCGTCCCAGTCGCCGAGATAGGCGTAGGTGACACCAGACAGGTTCCAGGCGCTTGCCAGGTTGGGATTCAAAGTCAGCGCGCGCTCATGCAGCGCCAGCGCCTCACGCAACCGCCGGTGCATGAAGGCACGGACATGACCGGCGATGGTCAGCGCGCGGGCATCCTGCGGGTCGAGCACGATCGCCCGCTCGGCCAGGTGCCCGGCGCGACTCATGGAGGCACGGGCATCCTCGGCCCAGCCCTGGCCGACATAGAAGATGTGCCAGTAGGCGTACCAGGCATGGGCCGCGGCATAGTCAGGCTCGACCGCGATCGCCTGGGCGAGGAAGTCGCCGGCAGCCATGAACGGGCCGCGCTCCATGCGTCCGATCAGTGGGAGGGCGCGCAGCATCAGATCGTAGGCGGTGGGGTCGACCGGGGGGCGCTGGGCGATTCGTTTCGCCTCGATAAGCAATATCTCGGGATCGATCTGCGCCACTACCTCGGCGGCGATCTCGTCCTGCAACGACAGAATATCGTTGGATTGCCGATCGAATCGGCGGGCCCAGACGACCTGGTTGCCGGCCCGCAGATCGAGCAGCCGGAGCGTGATGCGTAAGCGCGAGCGGACCCGCTGGATGGTGCCGTCGAGCAGGAAGTCGAGGCCAAAGGCACGGCGGATGGCGTTTTCGTCACGGCTTTCGATCGCGAACCGGCCGAGGCTGTCGGAGGATACCAGGAACATCCAGCGGAACCGGGCCAGGGCGGCGGTGATCTCCTCCGCCAGACCGGCGGAAAGATGCGCCTCCTCCTCCGTGGTGCCGATCAGCTGCAGCGGCAGCACCCCGACATGGGCGCCGCCGCGAGCCGCACGCGGGTCGACCTCGCGCGGCCGAGGCCTTGGGGAATCGGCCTTCGGCAGCTCCATATCGCTTCCAGGCACCGGCGGCGGTTCGGCGTCCAGCCGCCTGGGGCGCGCCGGTGTCCGGTCGCGGGCAGGGCCACGGATCTCGACCAGCAGCCGCTGGGTTTCCACGGAAGGTGCTGCATCCAGCAGATCGGCCAGCACCGCCCGGCAGCGGTCATAGGCCTGGATCGCCATGCCGCGCTCGCCGCGTGCTGCGTGGGCGCGCATGAGGGCGCGCCACGCGCCCTCATGCGCGCGGTCAATCGCCAACAGCTGCTGCGCGACGGGAATCGCCTTCTCCGGCTGGGTCTGCTCGCCGAGTAGTGCCTCGGCGACGTTGCGGGCCCTGTCGCGCAGCCGCTCGCGCTCGGTCGTCAGCCAGGTGTCGAAGGTCGGATCGATGCCGTCGAGGTCCTCCAGCAGGTCGCCGTCGAGCAGCGACAGTGCCGCCGGATCAGCCGTCGTCGCGCGCATCACCTCATCGACGTCGGTCCAGACCACGCCCGGCCGCAACGAGATGTGGTCACGGGTGACGACCAGCACCTCGGCGCCCGCCGATGACAGCGAATCCAGCAACCGGTGGATCTCCTGACGGAGCGAGGCGCGGGCCTGCTCCTCAGGCCGGCGGCTCCACAGCAGCTCGGCCAGCCGGCCACGCAACGCCGGGCGCGGCGCGGACAAGGCGATCACCGCCAGCAGAGCCCGAGTCTTGCGGCCGGCCGGCAGCAGGCTTTCGCTCGTCAGCGACCAAGCTTCCATCTGGCCTATCAGGCGCAGCCGCAGGATGACGGAACCTTTGGTTTCCGTGGCCGGCGTTGCGCCCCGCGTGGAGGGTACCGCTTTCAGCATTACCCGGCCGCCGCCGAAGCATCCGCCAACATGAGACTTCCTTGAAGGACCCGATCATTACGAATCAGGTTGCACTCTCAATCAATATAGGCATGGCGGAGCCGTTCCACACCATACGATAGCGTTCAAGCCAGCGATCCGCCTGTGTCGGAGCGCCGGCGGCGATCGCTGCCACCGGATCAAGATAGGCGCTTTCATCCTGGTCCAGGGCGTTCCTGCGGCCGCGGGAGCGCAGGCCGGTGGCGGCGATCGCCACCGCGTCGGCGGCGATGTCGCGCAGGGTCCCGCCGCGGAACGGTGCCGCCAGCCCCAGCCGCGGCACCGCCGCCCGCGAGGCGACGATTTCGGCGTGGGTCACGCCAGCGACCAGCGACTCGGCGGCGGCCAGCGCCGCGTCGTCGTACAGCAGCCCGACCCAAAGTGCCGACTGCGCCAGCATCATCGCCGGCGTGCCGGCATCGGCGCCGCGCATTTCCAGGAATTGCTTCAGCCGCACGTCGGTGAAGGCGGTTGTCAGGTGGTCGGCGAAATCGCTCACGGTCGCGATTTCGCCGGCCAACTCCGGGATACGGCCGTCCATGAAGTCGCGGAACGACTTCCCGGCGACGTCGATGTAGCCGCCGTCACGGTGGACGAAGTACATCGGGACCTCGTCGACCAGCCATTGGGCGTGGCGCTCGAAACCGTAGCCGTCCTCGAACATGACGGCCGGGATGCCGGAGCGCTGGTTGTCGGTGTCGAGCCAGACGTTGGCGCGCGCCGACTGCATGCCGTTCGGTCGGCCCTCGGTGAACGGCGAGTTGGCGAACAGCGCGGTCGCCAAAGGTTGCAATGCCAATGAAACCCGCAACTTGCGCCGCATCTCGTCCTCGGACGAATAGTCGAGGTTGACCTGCACGGTACAGGTCCGGGTCATCATGTCGAGCCCACGGGTGCCGACCGTCGGCATGTACCGGCGCATGATCGCGTACCGACCCTTGGGCATCCACGGCATCTCGTCCCGGGTCGCCAGCGGATGGAAGCCGATCGGCGAGAAGCCGAGGCCGAGATTGCCCGCCACCGCGTGGACCTGCCGCAGATGCAGGTCGAATTCTTGGCGGGTGTCATGCAGGGTGAGTAGCGGCGCGCCCGACAGCTCCAGCTGCCCGGCCGGCTCCAGCGACACCGAGGCGCCGCCCGGCAGCTTGATGCCGATCGGCTGGCCGTGATCGAGGATAGCCTCGCCGCCAAAGGCCAGCAGCCCGGTCAGGACGTCGCGGATCCCACCCGGCTCATAGGCCGGCGGGGCCAGGTCGGCGCGCCGGAAACCGAACTTCTCGTGCTCGGTGCCGATGCGGAACTGCTCCGGCGGCTTGCAGCCGACCGCGATGAGATCAGCCAGCTGCTGGATGGAGGCGATCGGTGTGTCGTCGCTGTCGCCAGGATTGGACATGTCGCTCCCGAAGGGATTTGCGGGCGTAGCCAGGCGCGGCTCGGCCATGGATGAAAACGGTTGCCGCCGTTCTAGCCGCAACCAGTGCGGCCTAACAGCGCCAGCCCGACGATGGCGGCGGTCTCGGCCCGCAGCACGAGCGGCCCCAAGCTGGCGGGGACCACAAAGGGCAGCGAGTTCAGCCAGGCGAGCTCGGCCGGCGAGAAGCCGCCCTCGGGTCCGACCAGCAGCGCGGCGGGCTCCGTCAGAGGCGGCGGTTCCGGTGCCGTGATCCGCTCCATAGCGACAATCACCGGCCGTTCGCGCCAATCCATCAGGCAATCCATCAGGCGCATTGGCGGATCGATCGCCGGCACGGTCAGGCGTTCGCACTGCTCGGCGGCCTCGGTCGCGATCGCGCGTAGCCGGTCGAGGTTGAGGCGCGCGGTCTGCGTGCGCTCGGTCAGCACCGGCAGCAGGCGGCTGGCGCCAAGTTCGGTCGCCTTCTGCACCACCATGTCGGTCGCGTCGCGCTTCAGCGGCGCGAACAAAAGCCACAGGTCCGGCTCCGGCGACTGCGGGCGTATGTGCAGGACAATGTGCAGCGTCGCGCGGTCGCGCCGGATGGCGGCGATCTCGCCCAACCACTCGCCATCGCGGCCATTGAACAGCCGCAGCCTCTCGCCCGCGGCGCGACGCATCACGGTGCCAAGATAATGCGCCTGCGCCGGAGTGGCCGCGATCTCGGCACCGGCGGCGAGCGGAACGTCGACGAACAGGCGGATTGACCCGGACAGCATGGCGATGACAGTAGCAGCGACGCGAGCGCGTTGCAGCCGGAGCCCTCAAGACATGACCGCCCACACCGACATTGCGGCCGATGGCTGGATCGCGCGCGCGCCGGCCGGATGGCGGCCCTATCTGCTGCTTGCACGGCTGGACCGGCCGATCGGCGTCTGGCTGCTGTTCCTGCCGGGTGTGTGGGGCATCTTGCTGGGTGGTAGATCCTGGCCCGATGTCTTCCGCCTTGTGCTGCTGTTCGGTGTTGGCAGCCTGGCAATGCGCGCCGCCGGCTGCGTGGTCAACGACTTGTGGGACCGCGACATCGACCGGCTGGTCGCGCGTACCGCTGCCCGGCCGCTCGCCTCCGGTAATCTCAAGCCGATGCAAGCCGTTGTGTTCCTGTCTTTCCTGTTGCTCGCCGGGCTAGCCGTTCTGCTTCAGCTCAACACAGCCGCCCAACGCCTCGGCGTTGGTTCGCTGCTGCTGATCGGGATTTATCCGCTGGCCAAGCGAGTGACCTGGTGGCCGCAGGCGGTAATGGGTCTAACCTTCGGGTTCGGAGCACCGATGGGATACATTGCTGCCGGCGGGGATTTCGACGCTGGGTTTGTCGCGATCTATCTCGCGGCCATCCTGTGGGACCTCGGCTTTGACACCGTCTATGCGCACCAGGACCGTGAGGACGACGCGCTGGTCGGGGTGAAATCCACTGCCCGGCTGTTTGGCGAGAACACCCGGCCGTTCCTGGCGGCGTGCTATGGCGGTGCAGTGGCGGCGCTTGCCGCCACTGGCTATGTTTCGGGGCTTTCGGCCTGGTTTTACGTCGCGTTGGTGGTACCGGGCGCGTTGCTAGCGTGGCAGGTCATCCGGCTTGATATCCATGACCCGCGGCTTTGCCTGCGCCTATTCCGGGCGAACCGGGAGGTCGGATTGGCGGTGGCGGCCTGTTTGGTAGTGGGACGGTTCTAGGAAGGGGTTTAAAGGGGCGACTGCCTCTTTGCGGGGTTTGGGGCAGAACCCCATGCCTGCTGAAGCAACGGCAATACAAATTCGGCCAAATCACCACCCACAAAGCGATGCGCCGGCATCCCGGCCGCAGCGGCGGCCTGCATATCGGTTTCCTGATCGCCGACCAGCACGCAGTGCGACGCATCGAGCTGCCAGCGTGCCAGGAGGTCCAAGATCATGCCCGGCGCCGGCTTGCGCCAATCGCTGATCCGACGAAAAGCCTTGAGTGGTGCCTCGGGATGGAACGGGCAGTATCGAAGATCGTCGATGGTGCCGCCGGCGGTGCGGATGGTGTCGGTCATCCAGGCGGTCAGGCGCGCGAAATCTGCCTCGTCGTAAAGCCCGCGGGCGATGCCGGACTGGTTGGTGACGACGAACACATGCCAGCCGGCGTCGGATGCGGCGCGGATTACCGCCAGCGCACCGGGGATGAATTCAAATCTTTCCCGTGTCCCGACCCAGCCGTGATCGACGTTGATGACGCCGTCGCGGTCGAGGAACAGCGCGCGGCGATGCAGCC
Source organism: Acetobacteraceae bacterium (assembly GCA_043745345.1). Classification (GTDB taxonomy): domain Bacteria; phylum Pseudomonadota; class Alphaproteobacteria; order Acetobacterales; family Acetobacteraceae; genus PALSA-911. The sequence goes on from JAYTTA010000247.1 coordinate 17,527, forward strand.
GGACGGGTAGTTCCGAGGCTGCACGGGAACGGTCCGCCGGGATGGCGAGATCAATGAACCAGCCAGCCGCGACCCAAGCGCGCAGCGCCCCGGTTGCGGCTAGCGCGGGGAGCACATCGCGTTCCAGGGAGCAGACTGGCGACATCCCGTCCACGGCACTTCGGTCTAAGTAATAAATTCCGGCTTCTCGGAGCTGATCCACGACACGGCACTGCACCGCGGTGGCGATGATCCCGGCCGGGTTGCCGGCGGCGTCGGCCAGCAACCGGGCGAGGTTGAAGTCGAGCCAAGTTGTGCCCCTGCAGACCAGAAACCGTTCCTCCAGGTTTTCCCGGACATGAAACAGCGCGCCGCCAGTGCCGGCGTCGTTCAGCACGCGCAGGCATCGGATGGCCATCTTTTTTGGCAGACCAGCCTGAATGGCGGAGATTGCCGCCGTCACATCGTCCCAGGCGTCGGTGATGAGGAGCAGCGCCGCCTCGACGCCGAACCGGCTCAGCTCGCGCAGCATCCAGGCGAGGAAGGGCCGATTACCGCAGGGCAGCAGCGTTGCTGGCCCATTGATCAGGATTGCAGCCTGGCGAAGGGGGGCGGAGCGCATCGGACCTAATTCTTCGGGAACATCGTGCTTTCGACAAGCGCGCAGAGGATGTGGGCGGCGGTGATGTGGATCTGCTGGACGATCACGTTCCTGGCCGACGGCGCGCGGAGCAGCAGGTCGCAGCTTTCCCGCATCGCGCCTCCGTCGCCGCCGGCGAAGCCCAGGCAGGCGAGCTTTCTTTTCCGGGCGGCGGCGAAGGCGCGAATGACGTTCGGGGAGTTGCCGGAGGTCGAGATGCCGAGCAGAACGTCGCCCTCCTGGCCAAGGGCGAGCACCTGGCGTTCGAAGACGTGCTCATATCCGTAGTCGTTACCGATGGCCGTCAGGACAGAGGTGTCGGTGGTCAGGGCGATCGCCGCCAAGGCGGCCCGGTCGTACATCAGCCGGCCGACGAATTCGGCGGCGATGTGCTGGGCGTCGCCAGCGCTGCCGCCGTTGCCGCAGATCAGCACTTTCCGGCCAGCGCGCAGGGCGGCGATGATCGTGTCGGCCATTTCTATCATCGTTTCCCGATGCTGCGGCTCGGCACGGAAAGCCGTCATCGAGGCGAGCGTCTCGTCCAGATAGGCGTCGATGAAATCCATTTTGCTGCTTTCTGAATGCAAAGGCGGGCCAGATGCGAGTGCGTCAGGCGACAGCCGGCAGCAACGCGCCCTGGTCGGCCGTGCCCAGCAGCGTGTCGAAGCCGCGCAGCCGCTCAGCCCAGACATAGTCCTTCAGCACCCGGGCACGGGCCGCGCGCCCGATCGCCGCGCCTTTTGGCCCGGCGGCGCGCACGCAAGCGGCAGCGAATTCTTCCGCGGTTTCTGCCACCAGCACCTCGGTTGCCGCTTCCGCCTCGATGCCGGTCAGGGCGTCGGCGGTGACGACGACCGGCCGGGCCATGGCCATCGCCTCCAGCACCTTATTCTGGATGCCGCGCGCGATCCGCATCGGCGCCACGGCTGCAGTAGCGTATGCCAGATAGGGCCGCATATCCGGCACCCGGCCGGCGACGAACACGCCGGGAATCGCCGCCAGCGTCCGCACTTCCGGCGCTGGGCTGGAGCCGACGACCTGGAACTGCGCGTCCGGCAGTGTTTCACGAATGACCGGCAGAACGGAGTTGGCGAACCACACCACCGCCGCGATGTTGGGCGGATAGTCCATGGTGCCGGTGAAGACGAAGTTGGGCCGACTGGTGTCGTACATCTCGGCGAAATCGCCGGCCGGGTCGAAGTAGGCATGATCGACACCGTTGCTGATGGCGCGGATCTTCTGCGCATGGCCGGGCTGCAGGCGATCGAACAGGGCGGCCTCCTCGGCCGAGACGAAGGTGCTCCAGTCGCATTCACCTAGGATGCGCCGTTCGAGCGCCACGACCCGGGCCGCCTCGCGCCGGTTGACGTGCTTCATCGGGAAGTTTCCGGCGTCGGCGTAGGCCTGCCATTTCTCGGAATCGACATCGACGAGGTCAACCACGCGGAGGCTGCCGGGCGAAGCCAGGTCGAGCACGTAAGGCGCCATGTTGGAGGAACTGACGAAGACTACCTCCGGCCTGACCTCGCGCAGTACCCGGGCGACCCAAGCCGCTAGACCGCGATCGTGGTAGAACGCGGCGCTGAGCGCCTCGCCTGTCAGCAGCCCGCGCAGGCAGGTGATCTTCGCCCGCCGGCGGTTCAACGTCGCGAAATGGGAGGCGGCGCACAGCGCGCGGACGGTCGGCACGTGCTCGATGTCGCGGGGATCGTCGACCAGGCAGCCGAGATGGACGTCGTAGGATTTCCGCAGATGAAGGAGTATCTGCAGCGCGCGGATCTTCTCGCCCTTGGTCGGCGGATAGGGAATACGTTGGGTAAGAAACAGCAGGCTAGGCATGTGACGGTCCGATCCCGCGAGGCAGCGATAGATATAGAGTTACCGGTGTTACCGGAAGCACCCTCATCGCCGCCACCATGAATGCCGAGGCATTCCTTCGCGCCAACACACTGGCCGGATGCTCGCTGCTGGTGCCTGAAATCCGGCTGCGTCTGGCGACCGAGATCACCCCGATCTGGCAGGCAACCGAGGATTGGCTGGCGCGCGCCGGCATTGCGCCGCCGTTCTGGGCCTTCGCCTGGCCGGGCGGCGAGGCTTTGGCGCGCCACGTGCTGGACAATCGGGAGAAGGTCGCCGGTAAGCGCGTGCTCGATTTCGCCGCCGGTGGCGGGATCGCGGCGATCGCCTGCGCCATGGCTGGGGTGGCGCGGATCGAGGCCGCTGAAATTGATGACTTGGCCATCGCCGCCATCCGGCTGAACGCGGCCGACAACAACGTGAAAGTGCTCGCCCTTGCCGAGGATGTCGTCGGCGCCGAGTGCCGGTGGGACCTCATCCTGTGCGGCGACGTCTGTTACGAGGCGCCGATGACCGGCCATATTCTGCCGTGGCTGCGCGCGATGGCAAGAACGGCGGAAGTCTGGATCGCCGATCCCGGACGGGCCTATCTCCCGCAGACCGGCCTGAACGTTTTCGCGCGATACACAGTCTCCACCACGCTGGAATTAGAGGACCGCGCCACGCGCGAAGTCACTCTCGCCCAGCTGATGCCGTAGGCAATCTATTTTCCATGGATGCGCTCCGGGACGCTCTCCTAGCGGAGTCAGGGGCGGACCCGGCCAAGATACCGACTGGCCTGCTTAGGCCATTCGGAATGCCTGCGGAGGGAGAGCCCCAGCCTTCCCTTCTAAGCCGCGACGTCGACCAGGACGATTTCGGCGTCGACGGTTGCGGTGATTGTCAGTTCGCGCTCGCCAACCACGGCCACGCCGTCACGCGTGTTGGCTGGCTTGCCGTTGACGGTCAGCGCGCCGACTGCCGCCACCAGGTAGACGGCGCGGCCGGGCGCGAGAGAGACAACCGCCGTCTCGCCGCGCTTGAGCGTGCCGGCGATCACCGCGGCGTCGGCGTTGAGGCTCAGCGCCTCGCCGTCTTCATCCTGCGCCCGGCCGCTGGCGAGGACAGACAGGCCTTTGTCACGCGGGAACTGACGTGCCGCCCAGCCGGGTGCCGCCGCCGGGCGGTCGGGCGGGATCCAGATCTGGAACAACGTCGTAGATTCGTCCTCGCGGTTGTACTCGGCGTGGGTGATGCCGGTGCCGGCATGCATCACCTGCACGTCGCCCGCTTCGGTACGGCCCTCATTGCCCAGGCTGTCCTTGTGAGTGATGGCGCCGGCGCGGACATAGGTGATGATTTCCATCTCCTTGTGCGGATGCGGCTCGAAGCCGCGCTTGGCCGCGATCCTGTCATCGTTCCACACCAGCAGCCGGCCGAAGCCACCACGGGCCGGGTCGCGGTAGCTGCCAAACGAGAAGTGGTGCTTCGCATCCAGCCAATCGTTCTTGAAGGCGCCGAGGCTGGCGAACGGACGAACGTCGATCATGCTGAAACTCCCTTGTTCAGCACGGAGGTGAGTTCTCGCCGACCGTCCGCAACCCCGCCGGATGCATGGCTCACCGGATGCGTGGTTCACCGGATGCGTGGTTCACCGGCACATCAGAACCGGGATGGTCGCGCGCTCCAGCACGTGCCGGGTGACGCCACCCAGGATCAACTGACGCAGCCGGGAGTGCGAATAGGCGCCCATCGCCAGCAGGTCGGCGTTGAAGTCGCGCGTTGCCGCCAGCATCCCGGCGCCGACATCGCGGCTTTCCGGCTTGAACATAATGTGGTCGGCCTGGATGCCGTGCAGCGCCAGGTATTCGGCGAGGTCGCGCGCACCCGGTCCGCGGCGCTGATAATCGTCCGACGACAGGATCCGCACCGCCTCGGCCTGCTGCATCCAGGGCAGGGCGGCGAGCACCGCGGCGGTCGATTCGGCAGTGCCGTTCCAGCCCAGGCAGATACGCTTGCCGATGGTCGCCGGCGCCAACTGCGGCGCGATCAGCACCGGCCGGCCGCTGTCGAACAGCACGGCGTGCAACGCGTCGGAGGACGAGACGTCCTCGCCCGAATCGGGGTGCGGCACCACGGTCAGGTCAGCGAGCCGGGCGTGCTGGGCGACGATGTCCTCCTCGCGCCCGGTGACGGTGACGAAGCTCGCGGTTGCGGTGCCGGCGCCGGCGCGGGCCTCGGTCACGGTCACGTCGTGCTGGGCCACGAACCGCTCGAACATCGAGCGCACGGCGCTGGCGCGCGAGCCGCTTTCTTTCTCGGTCGCCGACATCATCTCCTCGATCATAGCGCCGGACAGGCCCTCGCCGGCCAGGGGCGCCACGTCACGGCTGTCGACGCGGACATGCAGGCAGGTGACGTGAGCGTTCCACAGTCGCGCGATCATCAGTGCGACCGTCAACGCGGATTCGCCGGCGGCGGTGCCGGTCAGGGGCAGCAGGATCTTTCGAATGGCCATGGTCGGCTCCTCCCGTGACGTTAATTTTCATTCCGGGCTTTCTATTCCGGCTGTTATCAGGTCGTATGCGAACTTAGCACATTTTTCCGGACTTCATGGATATAGCCGGCCGGTCTCCCAGCCGGCGCCCGCGCGGCGGAAGGTCAGCCGGTCGTGCAGGCGGTAGGGCTGATCCTGCCAGAACTCGAAATAACCGGGGACGACCCGAAAGCCGCGCCAGTGGGGCGGGCGCGGGATGGTGTCGCCGGGGTAAAGCTCGTCAAAACTCTTCACCCGCGCTTCAAGCTCCGCCCGGTCGGACAGCGGCCGCGATTGGTCTGAGGCCCAGGCGCCGACTCGGGATATCCGGGCGCGGCTGGCGTAATAGGCATCGGCCTCGGCATCGGTGACCGGAATGGCCTCGCCCTCGATGCGGATCTGCCGGGCAAGCGATTTCCAATGGAACAGCAGCGCCATGTGGGGGTTTTCAGCGATCTCGTTGCCCTTGCGGCTTTCCGTGTTGGTGTAGAACACGAAACCGGCCGGATCGTGGCCGCGCATCAGCACCATGCGCGCCGAGGGAAGGCCATCCGGCGTGGTTGTGGCGACGCACATCGCGTTGGGATCGACCGGCTCGCTGGCCACCGCCTCCTTGTACCAGCGATCGAACATCTCGAACGGATCGGTTGGCGTGGTATCCGGCATCATGAGGTCTTCCCAGGACAACCCGCGCTGAACTGCCACGGGTATCAGCTGCATATTGGCCGCGATCGTGCCGGTTGCCATCCACTCCTTCCCCCTTGCCGATACAGGCGCCGCTGTGTCAGGACACTTTTCGTGACCATACAAAGTCGCGGTGCCGCATTGACGCGGCAAAGGAACTTCATGGCCGACACCGCATCTGCGATCACAACGACGCCCGGCAACCGGCCGGCCGCCGAAAAGCTCCCGCTCCGCGGAAATCTGCTCGCCGGCAAGCGCGGCCTGATCATGGGCGTCGCCAACGACCGGTCACTTGCATGGGGCATCGCCGCCGCCTGTGCCGCCCAGGGCGCCGACCTCGCCTTTACCTTCGTCGGTGACGCGCTGGAGCGGCGGGTGCGCCCGCTTGCCGCCAGCGTCGGCTCCGACCGGCTTTTCGCCTGCGACGTCGGCGACGATGCCAGCATTGATGCCGCCTTTGCTGGGCTTGGCCAGAAATGGGACGGGCTTGATTTTCTGGTCCACGCCATTGGGTTCGCCGACAAGGCGTTCCTTCGCGGCCGCTATCTGGATACGCCACGGCATGTGTTCCAGCAGGCGCTAGACATCTCCGCCTACTCGTTCGCTGCGGTCTGCGCCCGCGCGGTGCCGATGATGAAGCCGGGCGGCTCGCTGCTGACCCTGACCTATCTCGGCGCCGAGCGCGTGGTGCCGCACTACAATGTCATGGGCGTCGCCAAGGCAGCGTTGGAGGCGTCAGTGCGCTACCTCGCGGCCGATCTCGGCGCCGACGGCATCCGGGTCAACGCAATCAGCGCCGGGCCGATCAAGACTCTGGCGGCCAGCGGCATTGGCGATTTCCGCTACATCCTGCGGTGGAACCAGCTCAACGCGCCGATGGAGCGCAACATCACCATCGAGGAGGTCGGCAGGGCCGGCGTTTATTTGCTTTCCGACCTCGCTTCCGGCGTCACCGGCGAGATCCACCACGTCGATTGCGGCTACCACATCGTCGGCATGAAGAACCCGAACGCGCCGGACATCGCCGTAGAATCATGATGTTGCCGCGCCATGTCGCATAACAGCTTTGGCCACCTGTTCCGTGTCACCACCTGGGGCGAAAGTCATGGGCCGGCAATCGGCTGCGTGGTCGATGGCTGCCCGCCACGCATCCCGCTGACCGAGGCGGACATCCAACCCTGGCTGGATCGCCGCCGGCCGGGCCAGTCGCGGTTCACGACCCAGCGCCAGGAACCGGATACTGTGAAAATCCTGTCTGGCGTGTTCGAGGGCATGACCACCGGCACCCCGATCGCGCTGCAGATCGAAAACGTCGATCAGCGTTCCCGTGACTACGGCGACATCGCCAAGCAGTTCCGGCCCGGCCATGCCGACCTGACTTACACGCTGAAATACGGCATCCGCGACTACCGCGGCGGCGGGCGCAGTTCGGCGCGCGAAACCGCCATGCGCGTGGCCGCAGGCGCTGTCGCGCGGCTGGTGCTCGGCGCCGCGATCCGGGTGCGCGGCTGCCTGGTGCAGATCGGCCCGCATGCCATTGACCGGTCACGCTTCGATTGGAGCGAGGTCGAAAAGAACCCGTTCTTCTGCCCTGACCGAGAGACCGCCGGACTATGGGAAACCTACCTTGACGGGGTTCGAAAATCCGGCTCCTCAGCGGGGGCGATCATCGAGGTTGTGGCGGACGGCGTGCCGCCTGGGTTTGGCGCGCCGATCTACGGCAAACTGGATGCCGACCTCGCCGGCGCGCTGATGTCGATCAACGCGGTCAAGGCGGTGGAGA
>JAYTTA010000248.1:0-6627 GCA_043745345.1 Acetobacteraceae bacterium
TCATCACGAAGCCGAATTTTTCGAACGCCGGGACAGATGCTGGTCGTCGGCTTCCAGTCATCCGGATCAAGGCCCCGCTGCACGTGATCCAACTGGAATCCGGCCTCGTGTCGCGCATTGGTGGAAAAGCCCTGCAAGTCGTCAATAGCACTACCTGCAAAGGCGATCGGCCTCGTGGAATTCTTATATCAAAAACGATATGGAACACCTAGCTATTTGGAATTCCTGCCTCAATCCCACTCCGTCTGCATCGCCTGAAGGCAGACGGGACTGGGATCAATGCGTGCACCCCGCTAATCCCTGCAACAACGCCACTCCGGAACCAAGCACCTAGTCCATCCCGGTCGACACGGTTTCTCCGCCACGGCTCGCCCGGCGGACGAGATAGATCGAGATGACCATCACCAGGATCAGCCCGCCCAGCACGCCAAGCTCGATCATGGACGACTGGAACAGCGTTAGTTCACCTGCTTTCGACACACCCTTCGTTTGCGAGGACTCGAGCGTGATCACCAGCACACGACGGATGCACGCGATCAAGCCGACGACGAGGAACGGCTCGCAGGTCAACGCGCCTGCCTTGATCGATACGCGGACGGTATGGAGGATTTCGGTCAGCATGAGAACGAACAGCAGCCGATCAACGGTGACCAGCAATGCGCTGGGGCCGTTCCAGGCGGCCAGGGCCCCCCAAAGCGCAAATGCCAAATCGGCCAGAGCCGCCAACGCGGTCACAGAGAGCACGAGGCCAAGCGCCACATACAATGCATGCTCGACCATCAGGAACAGCTCGGAGGATCGCAGATCGCGGATCCTATTCATGGTCCATGACCCTTTTTGGGCCACCCCCTCCATTGAGCCAAGTCGCAACGATCATATGCAGTAACATCAGAACCGTAGACCGCCTTTACAAGGAAGCACTCAGGACCGGCGGCCAGGACAGCGGGCCATCTGGCATCGGCGCACAGCACCATCCTGCCGACTACGGCGCCTTCATTCTCGATGAAAGCAATTTCGCATGTCGAGCCCAGATGAGAAGGCGGCGCTTGTCGATCGCACTTTTGGCCCACTCTCGGAGGGTCAGGCCAACAATTGTGAGAGTCGCCGGCCGTGACCGAAGGAAATTACCATGGCAGGGCGACGGTCCAGCTCTTAACGGTTCGCCAGTTGGCCGCGCCTCCGCCAAATGCCGGGGATGCAGCGGTTTCGGCATTTCCTGGCTTTCGTATCCCGGCTAACGCGGCGTAGCGATGTCCCGGATGTGAACGAATCACTTCCCCTGAAACACCGCTCGACGCTTTTCCATGAACGCCCGCCGCCCCTCAGCAAAATCCGCGCTGTCAAAGCACTCCTTCACCAGCCGATCGCAAAGCGCCAAATCCGCCTGGGCCGATACCTTCGCCAACTCCGCCACCGTGCGCTTTAACGCGTGGATCGTCATCGGCGCGTTCTCGGCGATCGTCGCGCAGTAGCCCCGCACATACGCCTCCAGCTCCGCCTTCGGCAGCACGCGGTTGACCAACCCCATCCCATGCGCCTCGTGCGCGGAAAAATGCCGCGCGGTGAAGAATATCTCCTTGGTGAACGCGGGCCCGACCAGGTCCATCAGCTTCTTCACCCCGCTCGCCCCGTAGCCCAGTCCCAGCCGCACCGCCGGCACGCCAAACTTGCCGTCATCAGCCGAAATCCGCATGTCGCAGCCCACCGCCAGGCTCACCCCGCCGCCGATGCAGAAGCCGTGGATCATCGCGATGGTCGGCTTGGAGCACTCGGCGATCCGCCGGCCGGCGCTCTCGGTCAGCTTCTCATACCCGACATTGGCCTCCGCCGAGGCCCGTGTCTTCTCGAACTCCGAAATGTCGGCGCCCGACACGAAGGCGGTCTCGCCCGCGCCGCGCAGCACGATCACCCGCACTTGAGGATCGGCCTCGAACACATCGAAAATACCTGGGATCGCCGCCCACATGTCGGTCGAGCAGGCGTTCCGGCGCGCCGGGTTGTTGAACACGATCCAGCCGATCGGCCCCTCGACATGCGCCAGCATGCGGTCGGTTTGCAGCGTTATGTCCTGGTCCATGGAGAGCTCCTGTTCAGACGATGATGCGGGCGTCGCGCAGCCGGGCGATTTCCGCGCCCGTGTATCCGAACTGCGTCATGATCTCGTCGGTCTGCTCGCCCGACAGCGGCGGCTGGCGGCGCAGTTTTGGCGCCTCGCCTTCGATGGTGAAAGGCAGCGCCGGCAGTTTGACCATGTTCCCGCCGACCATCCGCGTTTCCAGCATCCGCCCGCCGGCATTGAGCTGCGGATCGTCGAACAGGTCGGAAGGCCGCCGCACTGGCGAGAACGGCACCCCAATCCGGTCCAACGCCTCGCACAGATGCGCCATCGAATGTTCGGCGATCACCTCCGCCACCAACTCCCGCAATGCCGGCCGGTTGGCCACGCGGTCGCCGTTGGTCGTGAACCGGGGATCGGAAAGCCAATCCCCCGGCCCGAACTCGGCGCAGAACGCGCGAAAATGCGGATCGGAGGTAATCCCGACGAACAACGGCGAACCATCCGAGGTCGGAAACACCTCATAGATCCCCCAGGCGCCGCCGCGTGCCGGCATCGGCGGGCAGGGCTCCCCGGTCACCGCCTCACCGGCCATGTGCTGCGCCATAAACAGCGCGCCGGTTTCATACAGAGAGGCAACGACCAGCCGCCCGCGCCCATCCGCATCGCGCTGGCGCAACGCAGCCAGGATGCCCACCACGCCCATCACCCCGCCCATGATGTCGATCACCGACGACCCGGCGCGCAGCGGTTTTCCGACAGGCCCGGTCATGTAGGCCATGCCGGTCATGAACTGCACGATCTCGTCCAGCGCCGGCCGATGCTCATACGGCCCCGGCAGAAACCCCTTCAGTGCGCAGTAGATCAGTCTTGGGTTGATCGCCATCATCGCATCCGGGCCAAGCCCCATCCGCTCCAAGGTGCCGGGCCCGAAATTCTCGATCAGCACATCGGCCCGCGTCACCAGATCATGCGCGATGCACAGGCCTTCTTTGTTCTTGAGGTCCAGGCAAAGACTGCGCTTGTTGCGGTTGAAATACGAGAAGAACCCAGCCGCGAACCCGCCCAGCCGCCTTGTGCGGTCGCCGTCCGGCGCCAGCTCAACCCGGATGACGTCGGCGCCGAGGTCGGCCAGCACCAGCCCGCAGCTCGGCCCCATGACGGTATGCGTCAGCTCCAGGACAACGATCCCGGCCAGCGGCAGCGAACTCAATTCAGCAGCCACGCCGCCCCACTCTCAGCCGCCAAGGTCCGCACCTTGTCGTACAGTCCAGGCGCGATGGGGATGCCGTCGCGCAGCCGCGCCACCGCCCGCGCCCGCTCCGGATCGCCCGCCACCATTACTTTCCTGTCCGCATCAACCGGCCGGGTCGCGCGCAACGCGTCGCAGAACCCGGCGACCTCCGCCCGGAACTCCGCCGGATCACGGAATAGCCCCGGATCGAGCGCCAGAAAGAAGTGCCCGATATCCTGCCCAAACGGTTGTTTCATATGCATCGGCGAAGTGATTGGCGTCGATCCGGACAGGCACGCCGACAGGATATTGACCATCGCCGACAGCCCATACCCCTTGTAGCTGCTGCCCTCCGCCGTTCCCCCCAGCGAGGTCAGAAACCCGCCCTTCTCCGCCGCCTCCCTCGGGTCGGTGCTCGGGTTTCCTTCCCGTGTCACCACCCAACCCGGCGGGCACTCCAGCCCCTCGTTGAACTTGTTGCGAATCTTCCCGGCAGCCACCGTGGTCGTCGCCATGTCGAGCAAGAACGCCTCGCCATCGCGCGCCGGCGCCGAAAACGCAATTGGATCGGTCCCCAGCATCGCCTCTGCCCCGCCCGTCGGCGCCACCTGTCGGCCCGAGGCCGAGGTTGTCGCCAACCCGACAAACCCGGCATCCGAAGCCATCTTGGCGTAAAACCCGGTCGCCCCGAAATGCGCCGAGTTACGCACACAGGCCACACCGATGCCGATCGCCCGCGCCCGCGCGATCGCCGCCTCCATCGCCAGGCGGGAGGGCACATGCCCGAGCCCGCCATCGCCATCCACCAGCACCGAAACCGGCGTTTTCTTCAACACCCGAGGCACAGACAGGATATTCAGCCGCCCAGCCCGCCAGCGCTCATGATAGACCGTCAGCATGGAAAAACCGTGGCTGTCGATGCCATGCAGGTCGGCCCACGCCATCACCTCGCCCGTCCGCTCGGCATCCGTGACCGGCATCCCCCAGCTCGCGAGCACAGAAACGATCTGCGCCAGGTGCGCCGCATAGGGATGAACCGAGGGCCCGCCCGCAACCTGCGTCATTCCGTCCCCCATTTCCGCCCCACGAACACCGGCGTCGCCACCCGCGCCTCACGCTCCGCCACGCTCATTTCCAGGTACCGCCGCAGATGGTTCAGCACCTGGCGCGTCGGCAGCGCGACATTCAGCGCCAGCGCGTCCTCAAGCCCAAAATACTCCAGCCCCTCCAGCTCGCCCGAGCCGACGATCGCCCCCGCGACATGCTCGGCGTCGACCACCAGGAACCGGGCGTTGAACCGCACCGGGCTTTCCGCCGGCGTCACCATCCGACACAGAAATTTTATCTCCGCCAATGCTGCCGGGTTTCCAAGCGTCAACCCGGTTTCCTCCTCCAATTCCCGCGCGCAGGCGACGCCGAGACCATGCACCAGCCGGTCATCCGCGGCCTTGGCCAGATGCCGCCGCGTATCCTTCTGCAGATTTGTGGCGACGGGGGCATCGAAATCCTCGGGATCGACCGCGCCGCCCGGAAACACCAGGCAGTTCGGCATGAAACGATGCCCCGCCTCGCGCAGCCCCATCAGCATCTCCGGCCCCGCATCGCCCTGACGCAGCACGATCAAACTCGCGGCATGGCGTGGAACGACGCCGTCGTCGGACGTATCAGGCAAGATCGAACCCCCGCGTCTTCAGATACGCGGAAAACCCGAACCGCTCCGGCACCGAAAGCTGCCGCGCGACGTTCAGGCTCCAGGTGCCGTTATCCCGCGGCCCATATATGTCCTGATTCTTTAACCCGTTCGGATGGATCGGCTCGCGCGCTCGCCGGGCCTCGTCATAGGCCGAAACCCCAGCCGCCAGCCGGCTGTCGTCATACTGCTCCCGGTGCACGACCACGCTGGCCGGCAGCCGCATCGAGGTATGCCGTCGCGCCTCCGGCCACCCCACCGTCAGCCCCGCCACGGGGAATACCCCCGCCGGCAGGCCAAGCAGCGGCGTCACCCGCTCGATATGGCTGCGTAAATAGCTGATCGGGCACGTCCCGAGCCCCGCCGCATCCGCCGCCGCCATAAACTGCGCCATCGCCAGCGCGCAATCGACGGCGGTGTTCATGAACGTGTCGAGGTTGTTGTTGGCGTGCGGGATTGAGTGCATGTCGCAAACCCGCTGCCCGCGCCGCATGTCGCCGCACCACACCAGGAACACCGGCGCCGAGGCGATCCAGTCCATTGTCCCGATCCAGTCGGCAATGCGCTTGATCCGCGCCGGATCACGCATCACGACAACGGAATACTGCTGTAGGTCAGACTTGCTGGGTGCCGACTGAGCGCAGGCCAGCAACGTGTCGAGCAATCCATCCTCCACCGGATCGGCCCGGTATTTCCGGGTCACCCGTCGATCAAGCAACGCGGCCACCGCCGCCGGCATCTCATAACCGGTATTCCTTGACGCCTGGCCATAGCGCGCCGCCAGCAGATCGGCTCCGTTCGAGTTCTCGTCCATATGCGTTCCCCCGGCCACAGCTTGCCGCAATGCCGGCGCCGCGCAACCCTGCCGCACCCGGACCAAGGAAACGCCATGAGCTTCACCATCGCCCCCTTCACCATCGCCCGCATCGAAACCTTTGTTTTCCGCGCGGCCATCGCCAACCCGGTGGTGACCTCGTTCGGCTCCATCCCGGAACGCGTCTCGGTCATCGTCCGCGTTGAGGACACGGAGGGCGCCCACGGCTGGGGCGACGTCTGGTGCAATTTTCCCAGCTACGGCGCCGAGCACCGCGCCCTCGTCCTCGCCCGCAGCATTGCCCCGATGGCGATAGGGCAGGGGATCGACGACCCCGCTTCCCTGTGGCGCGAGCTCACCACGCGCTCCCACATCCTGTCCGTCCAAAGCGGCGATGTCGGCCCCTTCGCCGCCGCCCTCGCCGGCCTTGACACCGCCCTGTGGGACCTGAAAGCCCGGCGCGAAAAACTCCCGCTGTTCCGCCTACTCGGCGGCACCATCGGTAAAATCCAAGTCTACGCCAGCGGCCTGAACCCCGCCGACGGTCCCGAAACCGTGGACCGCACCCGGCAGGAAGGCTTTTCCGCCTTTAAGCAGAAGATCGGCTTTTCCGAGCAGACCGACGTCGCCAACCTCCGCCGTATTCGCTCCGCCATGCGCGCCGGCGAAAAGCTGATGGCCGACGTCAACATGGGCTGGACCGTTGAGGAGGCGCTGCGCATGGCTCCGATCCTGAATGACTTCGACCTCGACTGGATAGAGGAACCGATTCTCGCCGATCGCCCCGAAGCCGAATGGCGCGCCTTGGCCGCCGTCTATAAATCCCCCTTGGC
>JAYTTA010000249.1:0-1820 GCA_043745345.1 Acetobacteraceae bacterium
GCCCCCAGCACGCCCGAAGCGGCCTCATTAATCCGCATCGGCCTGCTGAACTACGCGGCGGCGGCGCTGCTGATGCCATACCATCCGTTCCTGGACTCCGCCCGCCTGCTGCGCCACGACTGCGAAGCGCTGGCCGGCCGGTGGTGCGTCAGTTTTGAACAAGCCTGCCACCGCCTGAGCACTTTGCAGAAATCGGGCGCGCGCGGCATTCCGTTCTTTTTTCTGCGCGTTGATCCGGCCGGCAACGTCAGCAAGCGGTTTTCCGCCGGCGCTTTCCCGTTCGCCCGCTATGGCGGCAGTTGTCCGCGCTGGGTGGTGCACGCCGCCTTCGCCACCCCCGGCACGCTGCGCGTGCAGGTGGCCCAACTACCCGACGGCGCCACCTTCCTGTGTTTCGCGCGCTGCATCGAGGGGCCGGCGTCGGCGTGGGGCGAACCGCCGCCTACCCACGTAGTCGCCATGGGCTGCGACGTAGCTCACGCCGGCGACATCGTTTATGCCGACGGCTTGAACCTTGAGCACGCTGCTGTGGGGATCGGCCTGTCGTGCCGGCTTTGTGATCGCCAGCACTGCCGCAGTCGTGCTTTTCCGCCGCTGGAACACCGGCTGGCGCTCGACCCCAATTTGGAGAGCGACAGCCCGTATCGTTTCGAGCCGGTAGCCCGCCGATAAGTAACTGCCGCTGCCTACACGGCGTCGATGCTTGCGGCCAGGCGCAAGTCCCGGTCGGACAGGCCGCCGGCGTCGTGGGTCGTCAAAATGATGCTGACCTTGTTGTAGACGTTGGCCCATTCGGGGTGATGGTCCTGCGCCTCGGCCAGCAGGGCGACCCGAGCCATGAACCCCCAGGCGGCGCTGAAGTTCTTGAAAGCGAAGCGGCGCTGGATGGCGTCCCTGTCGGGCAGTGTCTCCCATAAGGGCAGGGTTTGCGGCAGGGCGGCGCGTTGCGCGTCGGTCAACGGTGCGGGCATTCTCGAAGACCTTTTCGTTTGGAGCGTCGCATGCCCGCCTATACCACTCCGCCGACCGAAGAGGACATCCGCGAGATGGCCGAAGCCGCGCTGGCCGCGCTTCCGGCCAGGCTGTCGCGCCACGTGTCCGGCCTCGCCATCCTTGTGGAGGATCTGGCCGACGAAGAAACGCTGGAAGCGCTCGGGCTGGACAACGCTTGGGAGCTGACCGGGCTCTACCAGGGTATCCCACTGACCGAGCGCAGCGTGTCGGACCCAGTGCAACTGCCGGACCGAATCGTGCTATTCCGCGATGCCATCCTGGTGGAGTGGATCGAGGCTGGCGAGGATCTGAATCGCCTTGTTTCCAGCGTGCTGGTGCACGAGGTGGCGCATCATTTCGGCTTTTCCGACGAGGCGATCGAGCGCATCGAGGCAGATATGTTGGGCCGATGATCGGTCCAGGCTGCTGTTAGGCTTAAAGGTACGTAGGGAGTTCTGCCTTGCTTAGATGGCATGGTGTCCGCGTATGTCTTGGACGAGTTAGGGGAAAACCGTGTGATCGCGAGCCGCGGCTGAGCGCGCTATGGGTCGCTTTCCAGGCAGGTTGCTCCAGGCAAGCCAGCCCGAGAGCATCATCCGACCGACCGGGGTCACCCGTCGGATAGAAGTGCGCGCGAAAACAAAGAGTTAGAGCATGATCCGAGCTGCTAATCGGATTCTGCGAGGCCGGATCAAGCTCTAGAATTTGAAGTCGAACAACGTCGGCGCTGCCGGCTGCTTGTTGATCGGCTGGGCGGCGTCGGCCCAAGGTTCGTAGGTCGGCTCGGCAGCGCGAATGTCGTTGCGCCACGCATCGTCGAGCGAACT
>JAYTTA010000250.1:0-6615 GCA_043745345.1 Acetobacteraceae bacterium
TCTCGTTTGGCGACCAGGCCATGCCGGCGTGCCGGCAGCGGCGATGTCACGCAGTAGCTGTAATGCAGGAAGCCGCGTCCCGGCGCCACGGCCAGCATCGCGTCGATGAATCGGCGTTGCTCGATAACCGGCAGCAGCACCAGCGGAATGCCGCAGATCGCGGTGCCGACGCGCCCGTGCCAGATCGCCGGCAACAGGTCGGCAAGTGCGCGCGCATCGCCCTCGATCACCTGCACGCCGGGCAAGGTGCGGCGTAGATGGCCGGCCATGCCGGGCACGATCTCGACCACGAACAGGCGCTCGGGGGACAGCCCGCCAGCCAGTAGCGCGCGCGAGATGACACCGGTGCCGGCGCCGAGCTCGACCACGATCTCGTCGGCCGAGTGCCTAGTCTGCGCCACCACGCGCCGGCACAACGAAGCTGAGGATGGGATCACCGATCCCATTTGCAGGGGGTTGGCGAGCCACCGGCGAAAGAACATCCCAGCATTCGCTGCAGCCTGCTCTTCGCCAAGCCGCTCCGTTGCTTGGAGATAGACGCCCGATTTACTTAAACTTGTCATAATAGTTTCACTTTTCATTGTGAATTATTGAAAAAGTATCTGCTGCATAGCTCAATCCCCGATTCCGTCAAACCCTCTGGACAGCGCCCGTAACCGAGCTTCACGGATAGGATGGAAAAGACGTTGTCGATTGATTAAATGCTCATAGCGTTGGCATTGGCGTGAGTGCTGGTTTTTGCAGGCAGGTGAATTTTAGATGACCGCTCGTATTCTGATCGTCGACGACGTGGCGGCGAACATTCGCCTGCTCGAGGCCAGGCTGGTTGCCGACTACTATCAGGTCGCCAGCGCCTTAGACGGCTTTCAGGCGATGAAGATGGCGCAGGAATGGCAGCCGGACCTTATCCTGCTCGACGTCATGATGCCCGGCATGGACGGCTTCGAATGCTGCTCCAGGCTGAAGGACGATCCGCAGACTTTGCACATCCCAGTGGTCATGGTCACCGCCTTGGGCGAGCCCGCCGAGCGGTTGCGTGGGCTGGAGGCTGGCGCTGACGACTTCCTGACCAAGCCGGTCGAGTTCGACACCCTGATGGCGCGGGTCCGCAGCCTGGTGCGGTTAAAGCGCTTGCTCGACGAATGGCGTGCGCGTGGCGAGACCGCCCGAGCCCTCGGCCTGACCGGGGCGCCGGTCGCAATACCTCTGGTTTCCGGCGCCCGTGCCCTGGTGGTGGACGAAAGCGACGCCGCCGCGGAGGCGGTGCAGAACGCGCTGGAGCTGGACGGGGTGATGGTTGCGCGCGCCGGCGGCAGCGCCCAGGCGCTTTCGCTGACCGCCAACCTCGATTTCGATCTGGTCGTGCTCAGTCTGTCGATGACCAACGGTGATCCTTTGATGCTGGCCTCCCGGCTGCGCGCGGCGGATGCCACCCACGACCTGCCGCTGCTGCTGATCGCCGATCCGCAGATGCGCGACCGGCTGCTGCGCGGCTTCGACCTCGGCGCTAACGACTGGGTCATGCGTCCACTCGACGCTAACGAGCTTCGGGCCCGGGCGCGCAATCAGATCCGCCGCAAGTTCTATCAGGACCGGCTGCGCGCCGACCTTGGCCATGCGCTGGAGATGGCGCTTACCGATCCGCTGACCGGGCTCTACAATCATCGATATCTTATGCGCCATCTACGCGGCCTGCTCGACGGCAAGCAGATGAGCTGCCTGGCGGTGCTGATGCTCGACGTCGACCACTTCAAGCTGGTCAACGACGACCTCGGCCATCCTGCGGGAGATCAAGCGCTGGTGGCGATCGCCGCGGTCCTGCGGGCACAGACCCGGGTATTCGACTCGGTCGCGCGGTATGGTGGCGAGGAGTTCGTAGTGGTGATGCCGGGTTCGGATCAGCAGGAAGCGGGATGCGCCGCCGAACGGCTGCGGGCAGCGGTTGAGCAGATCGCGTTCGAACCCGAGCAGGGGCGCCCGCGCCGGCTGACTGTCAGCATCGGCGTTGTCTGCGGTAACGGCACGTCATTGCCGGAGGAGCTTTTGCGCGCCGCCGACAAGGCGCTGTATGTGGCCAAGCGCGCCGGCCGCAACCGGGTCGAATTCCTGCCACCGGCGCCGCAGGAAAGTCCGCAGGTAGCGTAGACCTACTTAATCTTGGCTTCCTTGAAGGCAACGTGCTTGCGGACAACCGGATCATACTTGCGCATCTCAAGCTTGCCAGTCTGCGCCCGGGCGTTCTTCTTGGTGACGTAAAAATACCCAGTATCGGCCGTCGAGACGAGCCGAATCTGAATGGTGTTGGATTTGGCCATGGTGCAACCCCAGAAAACAGAATAGCGCCCGGAAGGACGCTAGATGTGTCTAACACTATGATCTGGCGTAGCAGCTAGGTCAACTTCGAATCCTTTGTCTATGGCGCGGCCAGACCGGCGAATGGCGGCATCAGCGCGGTGGCGTAGGCGGTCGGGTGCCTTATCAGGAATTTCGCCGTCTCCAGGTCGCCGTCGCGGCCTTCGGCGGCTGGGCAGGTGCTGCGGATCGCCAGCACCTCGGCTGCCGGTATCGGCGCTCGCGCGCCACGCTGGCGGGCAAGGTCCGCTGCCATCGACTGAGTGCCACCTACAAGGTCGGCCAGTTGGCGGGCCAACTGGCTAACGCCGGTGCTGGTGCAGACCTGCGGCAGCACGCCCAATCCCTGCAATGGCCACCCGAGCGGCGCCAGCAACCGGCTCCAGGTCACGAATAGCTCGCCGCCATCCGGCAGCCGCGCTATCGCCTGCACCAGGCCCTTGCCCTGGGTCACGCTGCCGATGACCACCGCGCGGCCGCGGTCGGCCAGGGCAGCGGCCACGATCTCAGCGGCACTGGCCGACCTTCCATCGACCATCACGATCACCGGTAGGGTACCCGCCAGTTCGCCGCCGGCCGAGCGCCAGGTCCGGTTGGACTCAGGATTGCGCCCGACCGCCGTGACCACGATGCCTTCCGGCAGCAGTTCGTCCGCCACCGCCGCCGCCTCGCGCACCAGCCCGCCGCGGTTGCCGCGCAGATCGATCACGATGCCGGAGAGTGGCCGGATACCGGGCGCTGCCATGCTCCGTTCCAATTCGCGCGACAGCCTGGCATCGGTACGGCTGTTGAAGCCGGTCACCCGCAACAACAGGATCCCTCCACGGATTTCGCCAAACACCGATTCCGGCGGCACCAGCCCGCGCAGGATCTCGGCGTCGCGGCTACGCCCGTCGCGCCCGCGCAGGCTGAGCTCGACCGTGGTGTCTTCCGGCCCGGTGATCCAGCGCAACACTGTCGCGGCCGGCTGGCCGGCGGTCGACTGGCCCTCAACCGCAAGCACGCGGTCTCCCGGCCGCACCCCCGCCACCGCAGCGGGGCCATCGGCGGCTACGGTTGCGATGAACACGGTGCCATCGCGTGAAGCCAGCGTGATCCCCGCTCCGGCGCGGCCGGAGCGGCGGGCGCGGTCCTCGTCGGCATCGGCGGGAGGCACATAGCGTGAATAGGTGTCGAGATGGTTGAACAGCTCGTCAAAGAAGCTGCGCAGTACGCCGGCGGTGCCCGCCCGCCGCACAGCGGCAGAGACCGTGCGGCCGGTGCCGGCCATCATTGCGGCCAGGTCCGCCCAGTCCTGAGTCGCTTCGTTGCCCGGCGCTTTCATTGCGGCGACGACTCGGCTGCCGGACAACAGCGTCACCTGGCCGTCGCGCAACTCGACGGTGAGGCTCGGATCGAGCGCAGTCAGCCCGCGCAAACCCCATAGCGTCAGCTGTGGCAGCGATACCGGCTCCAGTATACGCGGCGCCATAAAGTTCAGCGCCGTGGTGTAGACGGCACTCGCTAAGGCCGGATCCCAGTCCAGCGGGGCCGAGTTCTCCGTCCGCGCGGGCGCCGTGCCAAGTAGCAGCAGCAGCAGAGCGGTGCCGAACCGGTTCACGGTCGCCGCGACCGCCGCCCGGCGGTGGCGCGCTGCGTCATTTGTGCCGATTGGTCCGCAGTGCCCTGCAGGATGTGGAACACCAGCCCGCCGGTGATCGGGGTGGCCTCTGACAGCCGCACCTCGACCTCCTGCGCCAGGTGGAAAACCAGCCGGGTTCTCCGGCCCGACAGGGTCTTGGTGACCTCGTCATGAACCCAGAAATCATCCGGCAGCGACGAGGTCGGCACGATCCCGGATGCGCCGTTGCCGGCGACGGTGACGAACAGCCCGAACCGGGTGACCCCCGAAATCCGGGCAGCGAACACGACCCCGACCTTGTCGGCCATGAAGGCGGCCAGATAGCGGTCGATGGCATCGCGCTCGGCCAGCGCCGCCCGGCGCTCGGTCCCGGTGATGTGCTCGCCGGTGTCGGCGAAGGCCTTGGCCTCGTCGGCGCCAAGGCCGTCCGATCCCAGTCGCAGTCCGCGGATCAGGGCGCGGTGCACCAGCAGATCTGCAAAGCGCCGGATCGGGCTGGTGAAATGGCCATAGGCCGGCAACGCAAGCCCGAAATGGCCGATGTTCTCCGGGCTGTAGGCGGCCTGCGACTGGCTGCGCAGCACCACCTCGTTGACCAGCGGCGCCTGTTCGGTGCCCAACACCGCGCGAAGCACGCGGTCGAGGTCGCGTGGATGGACCTGGTTGCCGGGCGGCAGGCTGATGTCGAGCCCGTGCAGGAAACCGCGTAAAGCCTCCAGCTTGTCGTCTGATGGAGGTGCGTGGACCCGGTACATGCAGGGCTGATGCAGACGTTCCAGCTCCTCAGCCGCAGCGACGTTGGCCAGCACCATGAACTCCTCAATCAGCCGGTGGCTGTCAAGCCGCGGGCGCGGCGTGACGGCGGCGACTTTTCCTTGGTCATCCAGGGTTACGCGGCGTTCCGGCAAATCCAGATCCAGCGTTCCGCGGGCGATGCGGGCACCGAGCAAGGCGCGGAACGCGGCGTAGAGCGTATCCAGCGATCCGGGCGCCAACCCGGCCGTGTCGCCGGCGTCATGCGCCTGCTGGACCTGCTCATAGGTCAGCCGGGCCACGCTGCGCATCAGGCCGCGGCCAAACTTGTGTCCAACCTTCCGACCGTCGCCATCGACCCGCATCTCGACGAACAGGCAGCCGCGGTCCTCGTCCGGCTTCAGGCTGCACCAACCGTTAGACAGCGCTTCCGGCAGCATCGGCACCACGCGGTCGGGGAAATAGCAGCTGTTGCCGCGGGTGCGCGCGTCGCGGTCCAGCGCGCTGCCGGGTTGGACGTAGTGCGCGACATCGGCGATGGCGACGATCAGCCGGAAGCCGGAACCATCGGGCTCGGCAAACACCGCATCGTCGAAATCGCGCGCGTCCTCGCCGTCGATGGTGATGAGTGGAACGTCGCGAAGATCAACGCGGTCAGCCAGCGGCGTTGGTTCCGAGTCCGCCGCTTGCGCCAAGGCCGCGGGCGAAAACTCGGTCGGTATATCGGCGCTGTGGATGCAGATGAGGCTGATCGACCGTGCGTCGCCGATCGGTCCCAGCCGCTCGATGATCCGCGCCGGCTTCAGGCCGAGGCCGTTATCGGGCAGCGGTGCGGCCAGCACGATCTCACCGGCCACCGCGCCGCCCTCCTCACCGACCGGCACCACCCATTCGGCCTTGGCGCGGCGGTCGGTCGGGATCAGGCGTCCGGGCCGGCCATTGACGGAATCGGGACGGTAGACGGCAACAATTCGCCCGGGCGCATCGGTCAGCCGCTTGAGTGTTCGGCCCTCATAACGTTCGGGACCGCCTGGCCGGGCGCCGGGAATGAGTTTCAGTCGGGCCAGCACTCGCTCGCCGGGCGCCAAGGCCGGCCGGCCGCGCGCCTCGGGCGCCATCAGAATCAGCGCCGGCGGGCCATCCGGGCGCTCGCCAGCCGCAAAGACCGGACGCGCGATGGCGTCGCCGTCTGGATCGGTGCCAGTGACCTGGACCACCATGCTTTCCGGTAGCCGGTCCGGGCTGCGAAAGCGCCGCGATCCGGCCGGCACCAACGAGCCCTCGCGACCGAGTGTTTTCAGCAAATCGCGCAAGGCAGGTTTCTGCGACACGTCGAGATTGAAGGCACGAAAAATCTCGCGTTTTCCAATTTTTCCGGGCTGGTCGCGAATGAATACGCGCAACTGCTCGCGGCTCGGAAGCTCTCGGGTGACGTCAGTTAGCCCGGGTGCCGGCTTGTCGCCGCGGGAAGATCTCGGGTGCCGTGGCATGTCAATCCGCGGCCTCGCCGCGCGGTTGTGCCCTGGCTGCCGGCTTGGTCACACGCTTCCTGGCAGCAGCCGGCTTCTTTTTCGCAACCGGCTTCTTTTTCGCCGCCAGCTTCTTCGGCTTCTCGATTTTCGCCGGTGCCGCAGCCATCTCGCCAGCCGGTGCCACCTTGGTTTTCCCCTTCACCGCGGGCTTGCGTCCCTTGGCGCCCTTCGGACGCAGCAGCTTGCCTTTCTCGGCAAGCAGCGCCACCGCTTCATCCAAAGTAATGTCGTCCATCGTCGTCTCGCGCGGCACGTTGGCGACCATCATGCCATGCTGGATATAGGGCCCGAACCGCCCTTTGCGCACGGTGACCGGTGACCGGTCCTTCGGGTGGTCGCCCAATGCGCGGACCGAGG
>JAYTTA010000251.1:0-1814 GCA_043745345.1 Acetobacteraceae bacterium
CGCGCAAACTTCAGCAGCACATCGGCGCGTTTCCAGTTCGGATCGGCCTCCAGCCCCGCCAGCTCCACCTGGCCCCCCAACCGCAACCCCTGCGGCGTCATCGCGCATCCCATCTTCCCGTCGCTCGGCATCACCGGGTAGCGCGGCTCGATGCCGGGATCGCGGATGACGATGTGGTAGCCGCGTTCGGTTTCCAGCGGCACGTTGTCGCCGGCCTGACGCGCCAGGACTTTGGACCAGGCGCCAGCGGCGATGACGGCGCGCTCGCAGGGGATTTCGTCGCCGTCGGTCGTGACGGAGCGTAAATGCCGGGCCTCGATTCGGAAGCCCGTGGCGCGGGCGCGGCGCAGCACCGCGCCTTGATCCACCGCGTGCCGGATCAAAGCCGCCACGTAGGCCCCGGGATCGCGGCATTGGCCGTTTTCCTCGACCAGCAACGCGAATTTGTAGTGCCGGTCGAGCGAAGGTTCGCGCTGGCGGAGTTCGTCCTCATCCAGTTCCAGCCATTTCACCCCGTTATCGGCGCGCACTTTCCAGGACAATGCCTCGGCCTTGAAAGCCGCCCGGTCGGGGAAGGCGAACAACACGCCTTGCTTGGCGATCAAGTCGCCGACACCGGCTTCCTCGGCCAGTTTGCGGTGGCGTTCGGGGGCCTCGAACAGCAGCGGCCGCAAGGCCTTGGCGATGGCGCCGATCTTTTCGGGGGTAGAGCCAGCCGACAGAAACCGCCGCAGCCAGGGCAGGACGCGAGGCAAGTACGACCAGCGGATCGCCAGCGGCCCCAGCGGGTCGGACAAATACGACGGCACTTTCTTCCAAATGCCGGGGGAGGACATGGGGATCACCGAACTCGGGTTCAGCAACGTGCCGTTTCCGTAGCTGGCGGCCTGCTCGCCGCCGGGCTCGCCGGGTTCGACGATGGTGATCTTGTGTCCATCGCGGAGAAGTTCCAACGCGCAGGCGGCGCCGACAATGCCGGCGCCGATGACGACAACGTGCATGCTAGATGTTCTTCTTCAATCCATAGAACTGCGGCCAGCCGTCCCGAACATCGCTGAGGTACGTGTGGTAGGCGGTCGGCTGGTCGAACATGCCCATCGGTGCATAGGGCGGATCCTGCCAAAACACCGCCTGCATATCGTCGACGATCTTGCGCTGGGATGCCAGATCTGGCGCCTCGAACCAGGAATCGTAAAGCGCCTCCATTTTCGGGTTGGTCGGCCAGCCGAACCAGGTCGCGGCGCCGTTGCCGCGGATGGCGATGTTCGGCGCCGGCGAAACGTTGCCGAAGCCGCCCAGATACGTATAGAAAATGTTCCACCCGCCCTTGTCGTTGGGTTCCTTGCTGGCGCGGCGTTGCACCACGCTGCCCCATTCCAGCGCCTGGAAGTCCACGTTGAAGCCGATGCGCTTCAACACGTCCGCCGAGACCTGCGCTTCGGCCCAGATGATAGGAATGGTGGTCGCGGCGAGCACAACGATTTTCTCGCCCTTATAACCCGCGGCGATCAGGTCCTTTTTCAGCTTCTCGTAGTCCTTGGGGCCGCGCGTTTGCTCGACACCCACCTTGCTGGCCAGGGGCGTGTCGGGGACGAAGATGCCGACATCGATTTTGATCAGGGACGGTTCGGCGCCGGCCACCACTTGCATGATTTCCTGCTGATCCATCGCTGCCAGCACGATGCGGCGGATCGCCGGATTGTCGAACGGCGGGTGCAGATGGTTGAAGCGCAGGCAGGCGATCTCCCCGGTGCGGTCCTTCACGCCGATCCACAATTTGTTGTTTTTCTTCATTTGCGGGATCAGGTCGATGG
>JAYTTA010000252.1:0-1810 GCA_043745345.1 Acetobacteraceae bacterium
CGCGGCCTGCAACCTGTCGACGTTCTTCTCAACCGGCTGATCGGCCGCATGATTGATCCTCTGGAGCTCGACGGCTCCAGCTTGATCGGCGCGCCCGGGCTGCTTGATGCGGCGCGGGGTGGCGGGGTGCGCATCAGCAACGATCCGGGCACCGCCCTGGTCGAGGCACCGGTGCTGGCGGCGTGGCTGCCGGCGCTGTGCCGGCGTCTGCTCGGAGAGCCGCTCAAACTTTCCAGCGTGCCGACCATGTGGCTGGGCGACGCACCCGCGCTGCAACAGGTCCAGGCCAACCCGGAAGGCTGGCTGATCCGCGCCGCGACCGATGGCCGTGCGCCCTCGTTCGTGCCGCAGCAACTGACGCCCGCGGCGCTCCAGGCCTTGATGTCGGAGATCGCGGCATGCCCCTGGAATTTCGCTGCGACAGCCGTGCTGCCGCCGTCGGTCGCACCCTGCGCGGGCCCGGACGGCATGACTCCACGGCCCGTCGTATTGAGGATGTATCTGGTGTTCGATGGTCGCGACTGGCACGCCATGGATGGCGGCTTGGCGCGGGTGCTCGAGAACGACGAGCCGTTTTCGGCGGCATTGCCAGGCGAGGGGCTGTCAAAGGACGTGTGGGTGCTGCAGGACGAATGGGCGGTTCGTGCCGGGCCGCCCGTGCTGCCGTTGCCGCCTCTGGCCATCCGCCGGTCTTCCGGCGACCTGCCGAGTCGCGTCGCCGACGACCTGTTCTGGCTTGGCCGCTATGTCGAGCGGCTGGAAGGCTCAGCCCGGCTGATCCGCGCGACTTTGACCCGGGTCTCGCGCGGGGTGCAGCTGCCACATGAGCGGGTCGAGCTCGACGCCCTGATCCGTTCCCTGTCCGAGGTCGGGGTAGTGCGGGGCGAAACGCTTGCCGGCAGCGTCTCCGGCGCGATGCCGGAAGCCATGCTGGTCAACGCCATGCTCGACAGCCTGCGGCCGGGCGGCGCGGTGCAGAAGCGCATCGCCAGCGTCGCCTCGCTGACCGACAAGGTCCGCGACCGGCTGACCGCCGACATGTATGGCGCCATCACCGCGTCGTTGCGCCAGATCCGGAACGACTGCCAGCGTATCGGCAAGAGCCAGGATGCCGTTTCGCACGTCATGGTCGGTATTCTGCGGTTTTCGGCCAGCGTCGCCGGGTTCGCCGCTGAGAACATGGTGCGCGGCGGCGGCTGGCTGTTCCTTGAGCTCGGCCGCCGGATCGAGCGGGCTCAGGCGATCGCCACTCAAGTGAGCTTCGCCATCGAGCAGCCGCCGGCCCGGGTGGAGGCTGGCCTACGTCTGGTGCTGGAGCTGTGCGACAGCCTGATCACCTATCGCACCCGCTATCTGACGGTGCTGCAGCCCGGGCCGGTGCTCGACCTGGTCCTCGCCGACGAGGGCAACCCGCGCGGCCTCGCGTTCCAGCTTGCCGCCATCGTCCGGTTGCTCAACGATATCGACGGCCGCGGCGACGGCCTGCTTTCTGGCGCCGCCGCGGCATTGCTCACCCAAACCCTGGCCGAGGTCAGCCGCATCGCGCAAGCGGACGATCCCGCGACCGCCGCGTCCGAGCTGCCGCCGGTGCTGCGCGGGCTCGGCTACGCCGTCAGCGCGCTGTCCGATCGCGTCACCCGGCACTACTTCGCGCTGTTGCCGGTGGCGCAGACCGTCGGCTTTGACGAGGGCGACCTGCGCGGTGCCGCGTGAGGTATAAAGTTCGCCACAGCACGCGCTACGCCTACCCGACCGCGGTCGATCTCGCCTCCCATGTGCTGCGGCTGCGGCCGCGCGAGCTTGCCCACCA
>JAYTTA010000253.1:0-6588 GCA_043745345.1 Acetobacteraceae bacterium
TGGCGGCGCAGCCGCTGCGGCAGCATGCCCGCGGACCGATCAATGGCGGTTCGTATCAATACTATTGTCTCAGTCCTTCAAGCGCAGTCAGTGATCGGCCGACTATATCTTTCGCCATCGTCACGGCGCACGCTTATTCGCTCGGTTTGGGCAAAGGACAATGCAAATAACGTCTCCCGCCGCGGCAGGGCTTTATGGTAACAAACACGTGGGAAGGCGTTCGTCACCAACGTGGCTCTGCGCCGCAGTCATCCCGCGGGGAGCATTGATGAATTTCGACAGGAAGGCGACGACCGAGACCGAGCTGGCGCGACTAATCGTCGATACCCTGCACCTGGAAGTCGCCCCGAGCGAAATCGTTCCGGATGCGAGGCTTTTTGGCGAGGGGCTCGGGCTCGACTCGATCGACGCGCTGGAGCTGGCCCTGGCTCTGTCGCGCGCCTATGGCATCGAGCTGAAGTCCGACGACCCTGATATCAAGGAGATCTTTTCGTCTTTGCGCAGCCTTTCGGCCTATATCGACCGGCACCGTGGCCACTGAGCCTTCCTTGCCCATGCGCTACGCCCTGACCGACCGGCAGCCGTCGGACGTGCTGTTCACCGGGCCGGACGGCGCGATCACCGCCGCCATGTTCGTGGCCGCGGCGCACCATCTCGCCGCCGGGCTGCCGGATGCCGGCCATGTTGTCAACCTGTGCCAGGACCGCTACCGGTTCGCGGTCGCCTTCGCCGCCTGCGTGCTGCGGAAACAGGTTTGCCTACTGACCAGCGATCGGTCGTCGGCGCGGCTGGAACAGCTTGGTCGTGACTATCCGGGCATCGTGTCGGTTTCGGAGGACCCGGACGTTGCCAGCCCGCTGCGCCACCATCTCATGATCCCGTGCCCGGACAGGGCGGGCACCACCCCTACCCCGGCCATCGCCGCCGACCAGCTCGCCGCCATCGTGTTCACCTCCGGCACCACCGGCGAACCGGTGGCCAACCGCAAATCGTGGGGCGCGCTGGTCGAGCGCAGCCTTGGCGCGGCAATTCGGTTCGGGCTGACGCCGGGACGTCGAAACACAGTGGTCGGCACGGTGCCGCCGCAGCACATGTATGGGTTCGAGACCACTGTCCTGCTGCCGCTGCACGCGGTGGTCGCCAGCTGGCACGGCCCGGCTTTTTTCCCCCACGACATCCGCCAGGCGCTGGACCAGGCCGACGCGCCGCGCATCCTGGTCACCACGCCGCTGCAGCTGCGAAACCTGCTCGCCGCGGCCTTGGATCTTCCGCCGCTGTCCCAGGTCATCTCGGCCACGGCGCCGCTGCCGGTGGCTTTGGCCGCCGAGGCCGAGACACGCTGGGGCGCCCCGGTCATGGAGATCTTCGGCGCGACGGAGGTGGGGTCGGTCGCCAGCCGCCATACCCTAACCGATACTGCCTGGACGCTCTATCCCGGCATCGGCTTCCATCCCGAATGCCGGAATGGCGTGGAAAGAATCATGGTGACCGGCCCCTTCGCCGAGCCACGGCCGTTAAACGACACCATCGAGATGGCGGGTGGAACTAGGTTTCGGCTGCTCGGGCGAACCGCCGACATGATCAAGTTGGCCGGCAAGCGAGCCTCGCTGGCCGGGCTGAACCAGATCCTGAACGACATCGACGGGGTCACCGACGGGTTGTTCATCGCACCCGACGACCTCGATGAACGTTCGGGTGCGCGACTTCTGGCCTATGTCGTGGCGCCGGATCAGACCGCGAAGAACATCCTGGCGGCGCTGCGGTTGCGCATCGATCCGGTGTTCCTGCCGCGCCGGGTGATCCGGGTCGACGGCCTGCCGCGCAACGAGGTCGGTAAGTTGCCGCGCGCGGCGCTGGAACGGTTGCAGGAAGCAGCTGGCAACGCCTGAAATGGAAATGGACTTTCCCCCGGCGCTCATCGGCGATTTCATCGTGGCCCATGACCATCCATGCCTGGCGGGCCATTTCCCGGGCCGGCCGATCGTTCCCGGTGTAGTGCTGCTGGACGAGGTCTTTTCCCACATTCGGCGCCAGAAAGCGGCCAGCGGTCCGATAACGTTGGACAGCGTGAAATTCACAGCACCGGTGCTCCCCGGCCAGACAGTCCGGATCGTCCTCGAGCCCGATGCGCGTGGCCGCGTCCGTTTCGCCTGCGAGGTCGAGGGCGTGCGCGTGATGGCCGGCACGGCGACGTTCGCGGCCGCCGCATGAGTGCCACCGCCGCCAGTTGGAGCCGCCAGCGTGAGCGCGGCAACGCCTCGCTGACCCGCTTGGCCGCCTGGCTGATTCTGCGGTTCGGGTGGCTGGCGGGCCAGATGATGATGATGCCGGTCGCCGCCTGGTTCATTGTGGCGTCACGCCCAGCCCGCATTGCCTCGCGCGGGTTTCTGGCCCTCGTGCTCGGCCGCCCAGCCGGGACGCTTGACGTGTCACGGCATTTTCTGTGCTGTGCCAATATCGTGCTCGACCGATTGTTCATGCTGGCCGGCCGTATCGCTGCGTATGAATTCGAGGTTGAGGGACTGGAAGCGTTGCGCGCCGAACTCGACCGGGGCCGTGGCTGCTTGTTGCTTGGCTCGCATCTCGGCAGTTTCGAGGCCGTGCGCGCGATCGCCGCCGACTGCCCGCAGCGCATCCGGCCGATGATGTATCGCGCCAACGCCGCCGCCCCGACCCGGCTGATGGAAGCGCTGAACCCCGCTTTGGCTCGCGACATCATCGAAATCGGCACCCTCGGCGCGATGCTGGAGGCGCGCGAGGCAATCGGTCGCGGCGAGATCTTGGGCCTCCTCGGCGATCGGGCGCATCGCGGCGAAAAATCGAAAACGATCGAGTTCCTTGGCCATCCGGCCTCGTTCCCGACCGGGCCGATGCTGCTGGCCGGGGCGCTCGGCGCGCCTGTCTTCCTGTTCTTCGCGCCGCGCGTCGGCTCCCGCCGGTATCGCATCATCATCGAGCCGTTCTGCGATGGAGCCCAGCTGCGCCACGGCGACCGCGATGCCGCGGTTGATATCTGGCTTGGAAGATATGTCGCCCGCCTGGAGCAGCAGTGCCGCGCCCACCCGTTCAACTGGTTCAATTTCTTTGATTTCTGGGGAGCGTTTGCGGATGCAGGATCGGCAACCGGGGCGATGGAACCGGTGGTGCCTGGCCTGGCTGCTGGCCTGCGGCGTGCCGGCCAGCGCGGCGATGGGTCAATCGTTCTCGGTCGAGACGCTGATGCGCGACCTCGGCTCGGTGCCCCAGCGCCATGAGCGCTTCACCGAGGAGAAGCGCTTTGCCGCGTTGGACCGGCCGGTGGTGGTCGCTGGCGAGCTGTCCTACCGCCGCCCTGGCGTTCTCGAAAAACTCACTCTGCAACCGCGCTTCGAACGCCTGACCATCGACGGCGACAGTCTGACCGTTGTCGATGGTGGCGGCGCCACCCGCCGCATCGACTTGGGGGACCAGCCGGAACTGCGCGGACTGACCGATGCCATGCGGGCGACGCTCGCCGGTGATGTTTCAACGCTGCAGCGTTCGTTCCGGGTAAGCCTCGCCGGCAGCCTGCCGGCCTGGCGGCTGACACTGGTTCCGACTTCGACGTCCGTGGCGCGGCTGGTCGAGATCGTGCGGATCGAGGGCATCGGCAATCGGCTGACCCAGATCGAAACCATACAGGCCAATGGCGACAGCTCACGCATGGTCATCGAACCGATGATACCTTGACAAGCATTGGGACCCGCGGCCTGCCGATCGCCGCTGCCCTGGCCTTAGCCGGCCTTTTCGCCTGGCTTGTGTTCAGGCACGTCGAGATCCGCACCGACATGGCCGATCTGCTGCCCGCCGGCGAAACCCAGGCGTCGCGACTGATGATCACCGAGGTGCAATCGGGCACCGCGTCGAGCGTGATCCTGATCGGCATTGACCGGGCGCCTGCCGCCGAGCTGGCCCGGATCAGCGTCGCCATGGCCGAAAAGCTGGAAAGCTCGGGCCTGTTTTCGGGCGTCAATAATGGCCACGCCGGCTTTTCCGATGCCGATCGGGATTTCCTATTCGAGCGCCGCTACCTGCTGTCGCCGGCGACTGTTGCGGCGGCCTTTACTGTCCCGGCGCTTCGAAAAGACTTGGAAGACTTGCTTGCTGGCCTTGAATCCTCAGCCTCGCCCTTGGTCGCAAAGTTCGGCCTGGCCGACCCGCCGGGCGTGTTCCTAGCCATGCTGCAGGACTGGATCGGCGGCTCCCGCGTGCGCCTGCACGACGGCGTCTGGTTCGCGGCGGATCAGGACCGCGCACTGCTGGTGGTGCAGACGCGCGCGACGGGGATGGACATCTCGGCCCAGGATCGCGTGGCCGCAACTCTCGCTGCGACCTTCGCCTCTACAAACCCTGGCGGCGCCCAGCTGCTACTGTCCGGCCCCGCGATCTTCGCCCACGACGCGGCGCACGCGATGCGCGGCGACGTCGAGACCTTGTCAATCTTTTCCTCCGTGCTCGTCGCGGCGTTGTTGTTGTGGCGTTTCCGCTCGCCATGGGTGATCGCTGCGATCGGCGTGCCTGTTGTGCTCAGCATCGCCGCCGCTGTTTTGGCCGTGCAACTCGCATTCGGCTTCGTGCATGGCATCGCGCTCGGCTTCGGCATGACCATGCTCGGCGTCACCGTCGATTATCCGGTGCTGCTGATCGGCCACCGCAAGCGGAACGAGCCGGCGAGCGGCACCTTGATGCGAATCGGACCAACCTTGCTGCTGGCCGTGGTCACGGCGGCCCTGGGCCTGACCGGTATGATCTTCTCCGGGTTCGCCGGGCTGGCGCAACTTGGCGTGTTCGCAGCCGTCGGGGTCGTGGTCGCCGCGATCGCGACCCGGTGGCTGCTGCCGTGGCTGATCGTCGCCGCCGACCTGGCTCCGGTTTTCGCCGGCGACCCGGCCCGGCTGCTCCGCATCGAGGCGCTTCGGCGTTTTTCAATATTGAGCCTGTTGCCGGTGATCGTCGCCACGGTCGGGCTTGTGGCCATGGCCGGGCCGCGCTGGGAGCAGGATTTCTCAAGGCTCAGCCCGGTGCCGGAGGCGGCACTGCGGCTCGATGCCGAACTGCGCGGCCAGATCGGCGTGCCGGGCGCCGGCCAGATTATTTTTCTCGATGCCGACAGCGAGGAAGCCGTGCTGCAGCATGAAGAAAGGCTGAAGCCGGCGTTCGACCGGCTAGTGGCACAGGGTGTGATGACCGGGATCGAGAGCGCCGCCAGATTTATCCCAAGTGTCGCCGTCCAGCTTGCACGGCGCGACGTGCTGCCTGATGCGCCGACGCTCGCCGCCCGCATCGCCGAGGCCCGTGCTGGAATGCCGTTTCGCGAGACCGCTTTTTCGACGTTCACCGCCACCGTCGAAAAGACCCGCGCGATGACGCCGGTGGTACCCACCGATTTCGCCGGCACCACGATCGGCGCGAGAATAAAGCCGCTGCTGCAAGCGCGCGGTGGTCGATGGAGCGGTATCCTGGTTCCCACAGGCCTGCACGATCCTGCCGCCCTCGCTGCCGCCTTGGCCGCCGAGCCGGACGCCGCCTACATCGATATGCGCGCCGAAACCAACCGCCTGGTCGCCGGCTATACCGGCCGCGCTTGGCGCTGGCTCGGGCTTGGCGGCCTGGCCGCGCTGCTCGCCCTTTGGATCGGCCTGCGCGACCTATCGCGTTTGATGAAGGTCGTCGCGGCGCTGGCGGCCTCCTGCCTCGTCACCATCGCCGGCCTGACCGCATTAGGCACTCGGTTGTCGCTGATCCACATCGTATCGCTGCAGCTGGTAGTCGGCATCGGGCTGGACTACGCGCTGTTCTTCGCCCGCCGCCAGCTTGACGAGGAGGAGCGGGCGCGCACGCTGCGCACCCTGATCACCTGCAACGCGACAACGTTGCTGACCTTCGGCCTGCTGGCGCTTTGTGCTACGCCGCTGCTGCGTGAGATTGGAACCACGGTCGTGCTGGGAGCGGTGTCGGCAATGTATTTCTCTTTTTTCCTGGTCGGACCGGTGCCGATCCGGCGTCCCTGCCCTGTCGCACCCTGAACCGGCCACCTATTTGGACCTGTTGTGACCTATTCCGCCCTCCAGCCTCTGGCTATCGCCGCAAGCACGCTCGTCACCGCCGTAGGCCAAGGCGCGGCGGCGACTTTGGCCGCGCTGCGCGACCGCCGCGGCGGTCTCACCCCCTGCGATTTCGAGCCTGACGACAACCAGCAGCGTGGCCATATCGGTCGGGTTTCCGACGTCGAGCGCCATGGATTGCCCATCCCCCTTACCCGGTTCGACTGCCGCAACAACCGGCTGGCCGACCTCGCCTTGGCAACCGACGGGTTTGACTACGCGGTCGAGCGCGCCAAAACCAGATATGGCGCTGACCGCATCGGGGTCGTGCTCGGCACCAGCACCTCGGGCGTGCTGTCCTGCGAGAACGCCTACCGCGATCGCCATCCCAATACCGGAGCCTTGCCAAAAAGTTTTGATTTCCTGCACACCCACGACATGTTCTCGCTGGCCGATTTCGTAGGCGCCCGGCTTGGGCTGCGCGGACCGGCGATGGTGATCTCCAGCGCCTGCGCCTCCAGTGCGC
>JAYTTA010000254.1:0-1809 GCA_043745345.1 Acetobacteraceae bacterium
AACGAAGCTGAGGATGTTTTGTCCATCGCCGCCGGCTGGCGGGCGGCGGGCGAGCAGGTAGCGCTTGCCACCGTGACCGAAACCTGGGGCAGTTCACCCCGTCCGGCCGGCAGCCAGCTTGCGGTGACCAGATCTGGTCGAATGGCCGGGTCGGTTTCCGGCGGCTGCATTGAGGGTGCGGTCTCCGATGCCGCGATGCGCACGATCGACACCGGGGCACCGCAGCTGCTGGATTTCGGCGTGACGGACGAGCGCGCCTGGGAAGTCGGGCTAGCCTGCGGCGGCAAGCTTAAGGTGTTCGTCGAGGCGCTGTCGTGACACCCGATATCCTGGCCGCCTTGACCGCGGCCAAGAATGAAAAGCGGCCAGTGGTGCTGGCGACGCGGCTGCCGGACGGCGAGCAAATTCTTCTACCTAATCCTGCTGCCCCGGCTGCGCTGAACGATGCGGCCGGGCGCCGGCTGGCATCCGACCAAAGCGGCACCGAGGCGATCGGCAACGAAAACTGGTTCCTGCACGCCCATAACCCGCCTTTGCGCCTGATCGTCGTCGGCGCCGTCCATATCGCGCAGGCCCTGGTACCGTTCGCCGCCCAGCTCGGCTATGGCGTCACCGTGGTCGATCCGCGCCGTGCCTTCGCCAGCGACGAGCGGTTTCCCGACGTCGCGATCTCGACCGATTGGCCGGATGAGGCGATGGATGCGCTGGTTCCCGATGCCCGCACTGCCGTGGTCACCCTGACGCACGATCCGAAGCTGGATGACCCCGCGCTGGACCGGGCGCTGCGTTCGCCGGCGTTTTATATCGGCTCGCTCGGTTCTCGCCGCACCCATGCCAGCCGGCTCGACCGGCTGCGCGAACTTGGCCACGCTGACGCCGCCATGACGCGCATTCGGGGACCGGTCGGGCTGGATATCGCCGCGGTCACGGCACCCGAGATCGCGCTGGCGATCCTAGCCGAGATCGTCGCCGCGCGGCGCGGCTCGCCGCTTGGGCAGAAGGTTGCCGCCCAGAAGATCATGGACCCGAAACGGGCGGCATGAGATTCGGGCCGGTCCCGCTCGACGAAGCGAACGGCGCCATCCTCGCCCATAGCCATCGGCTGGCGGGAAAGATGCTGCGCAAGGGCTCGGTGCTCGACGACGAGGCGATCGTGGCGCTGCAGGATGCCGGCTACGGCGAAATCATCGCGGCTCGGCTTGATCCTGGCGACGTGCCGGAGGATGTCGCCGCCGACCGCCTGGCCGACGCGCTGCTGTCGCCGCTGATCGGCCGCAGCCGGGCGGCCACCGGTCGGGTCAACCTGGTCGCCGAGGCCTCCGGGCTGTTGCGCGTCGATGCCGCCGCAATCGACCGGTTGAACCATGTCGATGAAGCGATCACCGTCGGCACCCTGCCTGACTACGCCGTGGTGGTGGCGCGCGACCTAGTCGCCACCATCAAGATCATCCCGTTCGCGGTGCCGGGAACGCTGCTGTCGGTGGCTGAAACTCTGGCCCGGCAACGCGCCAGTCTGTTGCGCCTGCATCCGTTCCGCCAGCTCAGGGTCGGGCTTGTGGTGAGCGACCTGCCGGGAATGAAGCCGAGCATCCTTACCAAGACGATCGAGGTGACGCAGGCACGGGTGGAGGCGCTGACCGGCATCCTGTTGCCGGCGATCACCTGCCCACACAATGAGGCTTCGATCGGCGAGGCATTGGTTGCACTGATCGCCCAGGACGCTGATCTGCTGCTGGTGGTCGGCGCCTCGGCGGTGGTCGACCGGCGCGATGTCGGGCCGGCGGCGATCGTGCGGGCGGGCGGGGAGAT
>JAYTTA010000255.1:0-1799 GCA_043745345.1 Acetobacteraceae bacterium
GCCTGCGAGGCGTTCGCCCATGCTGGCTACCCGCTCGACGCCGAGGCGATGCTGATCATCGAGGTCGAAGGCAGCGTTGCCGAGCAGGATTTCCTGCTCGACAGTATCCGAGCCATCTGCGACGGCTTCTCGCCGATGAGCATGCGGGTGTCGCAATCCGCCGAGGAGTCGTTGGCGATCTGGAAAGGTCGAAAAGGCGCGTTCGGAGCCGTCGGCCGCATCAGCCCGGATTACCTCTGCATGGATGGCACCATCCCGACCTCGCAGCTGGCCTACGTGCTTGCCCGCATCACCGAGATGAGCGACAGCTTCGGCCTGAAAGTCGCCAACATCTTCCACGCCGGCGACGGCAACCTGCACCCGCTGATCATGTTTGACGCCAACGACCCGGCCAGCTTCCACAAGGCCGAAACATTTGGCGCTGACATACTTCGCCTGTGCGTCGAGGTCGGAGGCTGCCTGACCGGCGAGCATGGTGTCGGCATTGAAAAGCGCGATCTGATGGGGGTGCAGTTCTCCGCGATCGAACTGGATCAGCAGCGCCGCATTAAATCGGCTTTCGATCCGGATTGGCTTTTGAATCCGAGCAAGGTGTTTCCGCTTGCTGTTGCCGCGGAGTGAGAGCGAAGGCCAGGGCTCTGCCCTGGACCCGCCAAAGGGCCTTGGCCCTCTGGACACCCTTCCTTTAGGACATGGGTTACAAGGGAGTAGTCCCTTGGCGGGGCTTAGGGCAGAATCCCATGCTTCTGAGGGTGCGATTGCCGAAGCGGTTACAGCCGCGAGGGCGGCAAACGAGCCGATCCTGATCCAGGGCAATGCCACCAAATTAGGGATGATGCGTCCGGTCCAGGCCGCCCGCGTGCTGTCCACTCAAAACCTTTGCGGCATCACGCTTTACTCGCCGCAGGAGCTGATCATTGCCGCGCGCGCTGGCACGCCCTTGGCTGAGATCGAGGCGACGTTGGCCGCCAACGGCCAGCATCTGATCGCCGAGCCGCCTGACTACTCGGCGCTGCTCGGCCAAGGATCGGCGCAGACACTCGGCGGGATCGTCGCCACCAATCTGTCCGGTCCACGCCGGGTAGCCTGGGGGGCAACGCGCGATCACGTGATGGGAGTGCGCGCGGTAAACGGCCACGGCGAGGTCATCCATTCCGGGGGGCGGGTGCTGAAGAACGTCACCGGGCTTGATCTGTGCAAGCTGCTCACCGGCAGCCACGGCACGCTGGGCGTCATCACCGAGGCCACGCTGAAAGTGCTGCCAGCGCCTGAGGCGGTCGGCACGGTGCTGCTGGCGGGGCTTGACGCGACAACGGGCGTGGCCGCGATTTCAGCCGCCCTGGGCTCGCCCTACGGCGTGTCAGGCGCGGCGTTTCTCCCCGCCGACGCGGCCGCGCTGGTGCCGGAGCTCGCCGCCGCCGGGCGAAGCATCGCGATCGCCAGGATCGAGGATTTTTTCGCATCCGTCGCCTATCGAACCGAGCGCCTGCGCACCGACCTGGCCCGGTTCGGCACTGCCGAAATTCTGGACGATGCCACCAGCCGCGCCATCTGGAGCGCTGTGCGCGATGCGGCGCCGTTACCGGTGGAAAGTGCGGATGCGATCTGGCGCATTTCGGTGCGGCCCTCCGCCGGTCCGGCGGTGCTGGAAACGCTGTCGAGAGATATCGGCGCGCGCGGCTTTCTTGATTGGGGCGGCGGCCTGGTCTGGATCGCTGCACCTGCCGACTCTACCAGCCACGCGGCGGTCGAACGGGCGGCGCTGGCGGCCAACGGCGCCTGGACGCTGTTCCGCGCGC
>JAYTTA010000256.1:0-1797 GCA_043745345.1 Acetobacteraceae bacterium
ACCTTGTTCTCCTCAATCCTGATCAGCGGCGTCCATGCCGGCAACGTCCTCCGCCTCGACGTCGGAAGCCTGCGGATCCGATTCCGGACGATGGGCGCGGGCCGGGATCAGCATGAAGGCGGGAACGTCGTCGCCGAAGGCGAGCACGGAGGGGCCAAGGTCCTCGTCCCGGCGGCGGCCATCCGCGCGCGGCGCCGGATTGTCGCGGAAGTTTCGTTCCGGCTGCCTGGCCTCGCGCGGCGCCGGGCGCGGCTCACGCGATGCGACTGCAGGACGCTGCTCGCGTGGCGCGGGCGCCGGACGTGGCTCCTGGGGCAACGACGCCTCGACAATCTCGACAGCGCTCGCTGGCTCGGCCTTCGGCGCGCGGCTGCGCGGTGCCCGCTCGCGCGTCCTGCCCTCGGCCTTGGCCTTCGGCTCGGGCTTTTCCTTTTCGGGCCTCGGCTCCGCAGCACTTCGCGCCGAGGGCTTGGCCGGGCTGCGGCCGCGGGCACCACGGCCACGGCGCCTGCCGTCATCCTCCGACCATTCGACCGGGTCGAGGCCCTCGACCACGACCGGAGGGATGGGGTTGCCGGTGAGCTTCTCGATCGCCTCCACCGCCAGCCGGTCGGTGGGCGCGGCGATGGTGAAGGCGGTGCCGGCAAGGCCGGCGCGGCCGGTACGGCCGATACGATGCACGTAGTCCTCAGCGTGGTGCGGCACGTCGAAGTTGAACACGTGCGACAGGCCGCCGATGTCGAGCCCACGGGCGGCGACGTCGCTGCACACCAACAGCTGCAGCTCGCCGGCCTTGAACTTCTCCAGCGTCGCGAACCGGACCGGCTGCGCCATGTCGCCGTGCAGCGCGCCGACGCTGAACTTATGCTTGGCCAGCGATTTGTAGAGGATGTCGACATCGACCTTGCGGTTGCAGAAGATCAGCGCGTTCTGGACGTTGTCGCTGCGGATCAACCGGCGCAGCGCCTCGCGCTTGTCTGTCTCGGCGACCAGCGCCAGCCCGGCTTTGATGGTAACGGCGACCGAGGCGGACCGCGATACGGTTACGGTCTTCGGGTTGGTCAGGAACTGGTCGGACAGCCGCTTGATCTCGGGCGCCAATGTGGCACTGAAGAACAAGGTCTGGCGGTTCTTCGGCAGCATGGCGACGATGCGCTCGACATCAGGGATGAAGCCCATGTCGAGCATCCGGTCGGCCTCGTCGATGACCAGCAGCTTGGCGTCGGTCAGCAGAATGCCGCCGCGCTCGAACATGTCGATCAGCCGGCCCGGGGTCGCGATCAGCACGTCGACGCCGCGCATCAAAACCTCCTTCTGCTCCGACATGCTTTCACCGCCGATGATGAGCGCGTGTGTGAGTTTCAGGTATTTGCCGTACTGGACGAAGTTTTCGGCGACCTGCAGCGCGAGTTCGCGCGTTGGCTCCAGAATCAGGCTGCGCGGCATGCGGGCGCGGGCGCGCTTGCCGGCGAGGATCTCCAGCATCGGCAGGGTGAAGCCCGCGGTCTTGCCGGTGCCGGTCTGCGCCGTGCCAAGTACGTCGCGGCCCATCAGCACGTAGGGGATGGCCTGTTCCTGGATCGGCGTCGGATGCAGGTAGCCCATGTCGGCGATGGCGCGCAGCACCGGCTCGGACAGGCCAAGGTCGGAAAACAGGGCGCGGGCAGGTTCCGGTTCCGGCTCGTCGTCGGGCGCGACGATCTGGGTCTCGACTGGAGTGGCTCCGATCAAGGTGGTCTCGATCGGAGGCAGTTCGGCATCCGCCGGTAATTCGGGCCGCGGTTCGGGCACGGAAAA
>JAYTTA010000257.1:0-6533 GCA_043745345.1 Acetobacteraceae bacterium
GGCACTTCCAGGGCATCTCGTATTCACCTCGGGCGGCACCGAAGCCGACGCCGCGGCGGTTCATGGATTAGGGCACGAACGCCGGCTTATCATCGGCGCCACCGAGCACGACGCGATCCGGTCGGCGGCCGCGGGCGCTTCGGTGCTGCCGGTCGACCACAATGGCCGGGTCGACCTCGATGCGCTGCGGTACAATCTTGCGGGAGTCGGCCCGGCACTGGTCTGCATGATGTTGGCGAACAATGAGACCGGCACCATCCAGCCGATTGTCGAAGTCGCAGCGCTGTGCCGTGAGGCGGGGGCCCTGCTGCACGTCGATGCGGTGCAGGGTCCAGGCCGGATCGTTTTTGACCTTGCCGCGCTCGGCGCACACAGCCTGGCCCTTTCGGCGCACAAGCTCGGCGGCCCGAAGGGCATCGGCGCGTTGCTGTTGGCACCCGAGATCACCTCGTTCCCGGCGCTGATCGCCGGCGGGGGGCAGGAACGCGGCCGGCGTGGCGGAACCCCGGCACTGCCGGCGATCGCCGGGTTCGCGGCGGCCGTGCAGGCAATGCACACGGTTCAGGATCTGTCCGCGCTGCGCGACCGGATCGAGCAACACGCGGTCGCGGCGGGTGCCAGGGTCATCGGTGGCGGAGCACCGCGGCTGGGCAACACGACCTGCCTGGCCCTGCCGGGTGTTCGCGCCGACGCTCAGGTAATCGCACTCGACCTTGCCGGCTTCGCAGTCAGCGCAGGCGCCGCCTGCTCCTCCGGCAAGGTTGCCGAAAGCCATGTCCTGAAGGCAATGGGCCTTGGGGCGCTGGCCGGCCAGGCGATCCGGGTATCGCTGCCGTGGAGCGTCATCGACCACGACGTGGATTGCTTCATCGCGGCCTACGCCGAGGTCGCACACCGGCTGCAGAAAGCTGCCGGCGTGCCGGTCTTTGCCGCCTGAGTCTACCGGTTAATCTTGTATCCGCCCGTCGCCGGCGTTACCTCACGCCGCACCCGCCTCGTTGGAAAGTGTCCTCCATGCCGACCATGACCTTTATTGAACGCGACGGCACAAGCCGTGAGGTCGAGGCACCGGTCGGCCTGTCGGTGCTGGAGGTCGCGCACAAGCACGGCGTCGAGATCGAGGGTGCCTGCGAGGGCTCGCTCGCCTGCTCGACCTGCCATGTCATTGTCGATCCGGCCTGGATCGACAGATTGCCCCCCGCGACCGAGGACGAGGAGGACATGCTCGACCTCGCCTTCGGGCTGGAGGCGACGTCCCGGCTCGGCTGCCAGATCGTCATCGGCGCCAACCTGGATGGCCTGGTGGTCCGGCTGCCGGCCGGCAGCCGCAACCTGCTGAACAAGTAGGCCCATGCGCATCGTCGTGGCGATGTCGGGCGGGGTGGACAGCTCGGTGGTCGCCGGATTGCTGCACGAGGCCGGCCATGAGGTGATCGGCGTCACCCTGCAGCTGTATGACCACGGACTGGCGACCCGGCGGCGCGGCGCCTGCTGCGCGGGGGAGGACATCCATGACGCGCGGCGCGTTGCCGACCGGCTGGGCATCGCGCACTACGTGATCGACGCGGAAAGCCGGTTCCATGACGCGGTGATCTCAGACTTCGCCGCCAGCTACGCGGCGGGCGAGACCCCGGTGCCCTGCATACGCTGCAATCAAACGGTAAAATTCACGGATCTTTCGACGTTGGCCCGTGGCCTTGGCGCCGAACGCCTGGCGACCGGACACTACGTGCGCCGGGTCGACGGTCCGGATGGGGCGGAACTGCATCGCGCCGCCGATGCGGCGCGCGATCAGAGCTGGTTCCTGTTCGCGACCACGCGTGAGCAGCTGGACTTTTCAATGTTTCCGCTCGGCGACATGCCCGACAAGGCGGCGGTCCGCGCCCAGGCGGCGCGGTTCGGGCTTGAGGTTGCGGAAAAGCCCGACAGCCAGGATATCTGCTTCGTGCCCGATGGCAGCTATGCCGACATCGTTGGCCGGCTGCAGCCGCAGGCCATGGCGCCGGGCGATATCGTCGATGCCGGCGGGCACGTGGTCGGGCGCCATGACGGCATCGGCCGGTATACGATCGGGCAGGCAAAGCGGCTCGGCAACGCTGCCAGCCGCGACGGTGAGCGCCAGGTGGTGGTGGCGACGGAGCCCGCGACGCGGCGCATCGTCATCGGGCCGCGCGGCATCGCCGGCCATGAGACGCAGGATGTCCGGCTATCCGAAACCAACTGGCTGATCCCCGTGCCGGCTGGCGGCATCGACCTGCAGGTCAAGCTGCGGGCCGGCGAGGCGCCGCAGCCGGCCGCGGTCACGCCGACACGGTGGGGGGCAATGGTCCGGCTGGCGCATCCGGTGCTGCCGGCGCCGGGCCAGGCCTGCGTGTTTTACGAGGGCGACCGGGTGCTGGGCGGCGGCTTCATCCGTCGTGCCGATTGGGTGGCCCCGCTGGGTGGCCCCACTGAGTAGAACCGCACGAGCCAGCCCCGAGCCGGCCGTCGGTTGACGGGATTTGGCGGGAGCGCTATTTCCCGCGCCTCCGGTCTGATGGCGGCGTAGCTCAGCGGTAGAGCAGGAGAATCATAATCTCTTGGTCGGCGGTTCAAATCCGTCCGCCGCTACCATCGGCGTTGGCAGGTCCGGCCGGTTCAGGCAAACCGATCCGGAGATCAGCATGTCCGCCTCCATTATTGATTCGAGCGTATTCCGCGACATCTTCGGCACCGCCGCCATGCGCGACGTGTTTTCCGACCGGGCACGAACGCAGTACTACCTGAACATCGAGGCGGCGCTGGCCCTGGTGCAGGGCCGCATGGGCATCATCCCGGCCGAGGCGGCCGACGAAATCCGGCGCCACTGCGACGCCGCCATCTACGACATGGCGCTGCTGAAAAGTCAGACCGAGCGCATCGGCTACCCGATCCTGCCAGTCGTGCAGCAGTTGGTGGCGAAGTGCCGCGACGGGCTTGGCGAATGGTGCCACTGGGGCGCCACCACGCAGGACATCACCGACACCGCGACCGTGATGCAGATCCGCGACGCCCTGCTTCTGGTCGAGGCCGAGATCCACGCGATCGCCGGCGCACTCGCCGACCTGGCGCTGAAGCACCGCGACACGCCGATGGCCGGGCGCAGCAACCTGCAGCAGGCGACGCCGATCACCTTTGGCTACAAATGTGCCGTGCTTCTGGCCGGCTTTCACCGCCATCTCGAACGGTTGCAGCAGATGCGCCCGCGCGTGCTGGTCGGTGAGTTCGGCGGCGCCACCGGGACCCTGGCCTCGCTCGGCGATGACGGACTTGCGGTGCAGCAGGCGCTGATGGAGGAGCTTGGCCTCGGCCAGCCGGACATCGCCTGGCACACGATGCGCGACCGCATCGCCGAGGTCGGATGTTTCCTGGGCCTTGTGACCGGCACTCTCGGAAAGATCTCGATGGATGTGAAGCTGCTGATGCAGACCGAGGTCGAGGAGGTGTTCGAACCCTTTGCCGAGGGCCGCGGCAGCAGCAGCACCATGCCGCAAAAGCGCAACCCGATCTCCTGCAACTACATCCACGCCTGCGTCGCCATGGTACGCCAAAACGTGGCCGCGTTGCTCGACGCGATGGTCGAGGACCATGAACGCTCGACGGGGCCCTGGCAGATCGAATGGATCGCCGTGCCGGAGATCTTCCTGCTCGCTGCCGGCGCGCTCAACCAGGCAAGGCATCTGGTAGCCGGGCTGGAGGTCGATCCGGTGCGTATGCGGCGAAACCTCGACTTGACCGGGGGGCTGGTGGTGTCGGAGGCGGTGATGATGGGCCTGGCGCCAGCACTCGGGCGGCAGCGGGCGCACGATCTGGTCTACGACATCTGCCGCGAGGTGATCGCCGGTAAGGGGGAGTTCCTCGACCTGCTCGCTGACCATCCGGAGATCCGGTTGCACCTGGACTTTACGGCTTTGGCGAAGCTGGTGGATCCCGCGAATTATTGCGGGTTGTCAGGCGTGATGGTGGATCGGGTGCTGGTGCAGGGGAGGAAGTATGGTGCTCTCCCTTTGAAAAATCCTTTCCCTGGCGTTAAATAAGAAAAAGGGAACGCCAATGACCGGAAACCTGAACACCGCGCCCAACCTGGCGCGGCGGACCGTGTTGGCAGGCTCGGCTGGCGTCGCCGCCATCGGCGTGCGTCCGGCGCGTGCCGCCGCCGTTCTTCGGATCGGACATCTCACGGATATTTCCGGACCCTACAGCGCAACCTCGGGCCCAACCTCCATCGCCTGCGCGCGTCAGGCGATCGAGGATTTCAATCCTGGCAACCATGGGATTTCGGTGGAGCTGATCCCGGCCGACCACCAGAACAACGCAGACATCGCGATGAACATCGCCCGCGAGTGGTTTGATCGCGGCGATGTCGATGCAGTGCTGGAGCTGAATAACAGCGCCATCGCGCTGGCGATGAACACGCTGGCGCAGCAGAAGGACAAGGTGCACCTCAACTCCGGCGCGGTGACCGCCGACCTGACCGGCAAGGCGTGTAGCCCGAACATGGTGCACTGGACCTATGACAGCTGGATGCTGGCGCATGGATCGGCCACCTCATTGACCCGCAAAGGCTTCAAGAGCTGGTATTTCATTGCGCCCGACTACGCCTTCGGCACCTCGTTGACGCGCGATGCCAGCCGGTTCGTCGAGGAGAACGGCGGCAGGGTGCTGGGCATCTCGCGCCATCCGTTTCCTGGGGTGACGGATTTCTCCGCCTACCTGCTGGCGGCGCAGGCCAGCGGCGCCCAGGTCGTGGCGCTGGCCAATGGCGGCAACGACATCGTCAACTGCATGAAGCAGGCGCATGAATTCGGCTTGCCGCAACGTGGCATCAAGATGGTCGCGCTGGCGGCGCAGACGACGGACGTGCATGGCATGGGGTTGGAAGTCGGCCAGGGCCTGATCACGACGCAGCCATTCTACTGGGACCTTAATGATCGTACCCGGGCGTTCACCCGGCGGGTGCTACCGAAGACACCGAATAACTATCCGAGCATGACCCATGCCGGTGCCTATTCGGCGATGACGCATTATCTGAAGGCGGTTGTGGAGATCGGGCTGGATCGCGCCAAAGCCTCCGGCCGCGACACGGTGGCGGCGATGAAGCGGCTACCTACCGATGACGATTGTCTCGGCGCTGGGCGCGTCCGCGAGGACGGTCGCAAGATCCATGCGAC
The DNA here is from genome assembly GCA_043745345.1 of Acetobacteraceae bacterium. Lineage (GTDB taxonomy): Bacteria > Pseudomonadota > Alphaproteobacteria > Acetobacterales > Acetobacteraceae > PALSA-911. The sequence goes on from JAYTTA010000257.1 coordinate 5,190, forward strand.
CTACTTGTTCGAAGCGAAGGCGCCAGCTGAAAGCCGAATGTCATGGGATTGCCTGAAGGTCGTGGACAACATGGTTGCTGAGGACAGCTTTCGTCCGCTCGCCGAGGGCGGGTGCGCCTTCGTCAAGGCCTGACCTGAACGAGAATAGTTGCCGACGGGTTCATATCGTTGTGGTTGCAAACAGACCCGAAGCACCTTGAAAACGTCGCTTGCAAATTTTCGACCGGTGTTATTCGCTGGACGATTGCGTCAATGGGTAGAGACGCGTTAATCTGTAACCCGCTACGGCTAATAAGCTGAAAAGGTGGATCGAATAAGACGGAGCCTCCAGCAGGGAATACGAATGACGTATGTAAAAAACGTGCAAGCGAGGTTGGCTGCGATTGCAAAGGCCGAGTTAGATCGGCGGCGACCAGGACGGCCGGAAACGGTGAGCCCGGTACTGGTTGAAATGCTTCGTGCGCCAACGGCCGACCTTACTCAGGAGACACTCGATGTTATGGCGATCACCGACCTTCCGGTGGACGACCAGCGGGTAGCCAAGGGTCTCTCAATGGCGGCGTTGTTTAGTTCCGGGTTGTGGGTGCTAATCGCCGGTGCGCTTTGGCTGGTGTCCAGCGGATTGGCCAGGTTCTAGGTTGCTCTCGAAAACTAGGGCATCATTGCTTCAAGTAGGTGAAGCGACCATGCCCTAGTTCTTTATTTAATTGAGCAATTTTATCGCTCGGTTGAGCCAGCCTCAAGCCATATTGCTTTAGAAGCGATCCTTCGCGGCCCTTATGCGGCCAAGCTCCTCCACGGATTTGGCCCGCATGAACGGGTTGGCCGCCTTCTCCTGCGCCATCGTGGTCGGCACGGTCGATTGTCCGGCGGCGCGCTGACGGGTAACTTCGGCCGCACGCTCCCGCAACGCTGCGTTGTCCGGCTCCACCGTCAACGCAAACCGGGCGTTGGAGGCAGTGTATTCATGACCGCAATAGACCAGCGTACTATCCGGCAGGGCGGCGAATTTTTGCAGCGAGCCGTACATGTCGGCGGCCGTGCCCTCGAGCAGCTTGCCGCAGCCGAGGCTGAACAGCGTGTCGCCGCTGAACAGGGCGGGGGGAGCGCCGGGGAAGTAGAACGAAATGTGGCCGATGGTGTGGCCTGGCGTCTCCAGCACGGTGCCGACGCTGTCGCCGACCGCGACGCTGTCGCCCTGCCTGAGCGGCTGGTCCAGCTTCGGCAGCCGCCGTGCGTCCGCCGCCGCGCCGAACACCCTGGCACCGAATTTCGTACGCACCGCATCGGTGCCAGCGATGTGATCGTCGTGGTGGTGGGTCAGAAAAATCAGGTCGAGCCGGC
>JAYTTA010000258.1:0-1793 GCA_043745345.1 Acetobacteraceae bacterium
CTCGCCAACCACTGGGGCTCGTTTCCGAGCGACCATGCCGCCTTGTTCTTCGCCCTTGTCGCCGTAATCGGGCAACGATCCCGCGGGCTTGGCTTGCTCGCCCTGCTCAGTGCCCTGTACGGCTGCCTGCCACGTATCTATCTCGGCCTGCACTATCCAAGCGACATCGTCGCCGGCGCGGCGTTCGGGATGGCATTCGTGGTGCTGTTCGAGCGTTTCGGGCCGAGGCGGATGGCGGGGCTATGCATCGCCTGGGCGCGACGGGCGCCAGGCCTGTTCTACGCGGCGGCGTTCCTTGTCACCTTCGAGGTCGCCACCCTGTTCGAGGATGTCCGTCAGATCTCGCGCGGCATTCCGGCCGTTCTGAGGCAGCTCGCCATGTGAAGAAAGCGCCGCAGGCAGAAAGCTTGGGATCTCCCTACCTTACCGCGCCAAAGCCTGACTCCTCACCAACCGCGCGTAAAGCCCATCCTGCTGCAGCAGCCCGGCATGGGTGCCCTGCTCCAGCGCCCGCCCGTCCTCCATCACCACCACCAAGTCGGCATCGCGCACGGTCGAAAGTCTATGCGCGATCACGATGGTGGTGCGGCCGGCGCGCAGGTGCAGCAGCGCCTCCTGCACCGCCGCCTCGTTCTCGGTGTCGAGCGCGCTGGTGGCCTCATCGAGCAGCAGGATGCGCGGATTGCGCAGCAGCGCCCGGGCCAGGGAAACCCGCTGCCGCTGTCCGCCGGAAAGCCGTTGCCCGCCAGGGCCAACTCTTGTCGCATAGCCCTCCGGAAGTTCGAAGATGAAGCCGGCGGCGGCAGCGGCGGCGGCGGCCTGCTCGACCTCGTCGTCGGTGGCGGCGGGCCGGCCCATGCGGATGTTGGCGCCCACCGTGTCGTCGAACAGCAGCGTCTCCTGTCCGACATAGGCGATGCTGTCGCGCAGGCTGGCGAGTGTCACGCCGCGGACGTCGGCGCCGTCGATCCGCACGCGGCCGCTGCTTGCATCCTGCAGCCGCGGGATCAGGGTCAGCGCCGTCGATTTGCCGGCGCCGGAGGGTCCGACCAGTGCCACCGTGGTGCCGGGCGCCGCCTCGAAACTCAGGCCGTGCAAGCCGGCGCGGCCGTCCGGATAGCGGAAGTGAACGTTTTCGAAGATTACGTGTCCCCGCCCAACCGGCAGCGCCACGGCATCCAGCGCATCGTGGATCAATGGCGGCTCGTCCAGCACGTGGAAGATACGCACCAAGCCAGCCAGCCCCTCCTGCACCGCGGCATTGAGCGAACCCAGCGCCCGCAGCGGCCGCGACGCGATCAGCAACGCCGCGATGAACCCCGTGAAATTGCCGATCGTGTTGCTGCCGGTGGCGGCCCGCCAACCCGCAAAGCCGATCACCAAGGCGACGGCCGCACCGCCCAAGACCTCCAGCAGCGGATCGACCCGGGCACGGCTTTTCGTCATCCGGAACAGCGCCCGGTAAAGCTGCGCGAATGCGGTTTCGGCCCGCGCCGTCTCGGAAAACTCCAACCGATAGGCGCGAACCGTGCGGGCCTGCGAAAAACTTTCGTTCAGCAACGCCGCGGTCTCGCCCATCCGCTCCTGCATGCCGCCCGAGGCGCGGCGCACGCGCTTGCCGATGCGTTGGATCGGCAGCGCCGCCAGCGGATACAGGCAGGCGGCGATCGCGCTCAGCACCCAGTCCAGCCACAGCATCGAGGCGATCAGCCCGACGACCGTGATCGCGTCGGCCAGGCCGTTCACCGCCCGCGTCATCGCCTCGCGGATCGTCGCGGCGTCGGTCGTGAACC
>JAYTTA010000259.1:0-1792 GCA_043745345.1 Acetobacteraceae bacterium
CCAAAGCCCGGTCCAGGACACGACGGAGCCCGCGTAGAAGATGCGCGCGTTGCGGTAGGCGAAGACACGGCGGATGCCGGATAACCCAGCCATCTCTAGGCGGCCCCGCGCCTTTGAGTTTGGTCCCTCAGGGCTTGGTTCCTCAGGGCTTGGTCGCCGGTACTGCGGGCTGGACTGCCTGGGCCGGGGTGCGGGCGCGCAGGCAGTCGGCATAGACCTGGTTGAAGCTCGACTGCGTGGCCAGACCGCGAATGCCCTCTTTTATCGGCACGCTCGAGAACGGCGAATCTACCGGATTGCGGCCGGTTTCGATCGCCGAGGAACGCTCCCCGCGGTCGAACGACTCGTTGGCGCGTTCGCGGCAGGCGGCGTTGGCGGCCGGGGTGCTATCGGCCGGCGGGCCGCCGGCGAAACTCGCCTGCGACAGCGGCGGCAGGGTGGTCGAGCAGTTAGCCAGGGCCAGTAGAGCAATGGCCGCGGCAACGCGCGGGGCTAGGGTCATCGGATGGCTCCAGTAAGACAGTGCTTGGATCGGTGATGCGTCAGTCAATAGGAATGCGCGGTGAAGGCGCCGGCACAAGATGGCTGCCAAGATGGTCACGAAAAAGGGATTCGTCGAACCCCGCCTGCGCCGTAAGCCGGACATTGGCCGCGGCCGCGAGCAGGGCCGGATGCAGCTCGGCCCCATCACGCGCGAGGTGCACCACCCGGTCGGCCCAGCCGACCCGGCCGAGCAGGTCGACCAGCGCCAGCAGCCGCAGGCAAAGTGACAGCCCGTAGGCGCTGGCCATGCCGACCGTCGCATCGACCGCATCCGCCCAGCAACGAGCATCGGGGTCGGCCAGAGCCAGATCCTGCCAGCGGTCATCGCCTGCATCGCCACGACGGAAGCGGAAGCCGCGCGGCGGGCCCCAGCGCTCGGCGATCGCCGCCTGCCGCGCCGCACACCAAGCATGCTCGATGTCGCGGCTGGCCACCGGCGGCAGCGCCTCGGGCGGCACGTCGATGAGATAGGTGCACAACCCGTTGACCGAGTTGCGAACCTCCACCACGGGGGAAATCTCTGGCGCTTCCATTCCGCCAGAGATGGACCCACCATCGCCGGAGCGCCAGCCTGAACCGCCGGATTACAAGGAAAAGCAACGATGCAGGATCTCGAACGCCTCACCGCAACCGCCGTGCTGCGCCTCATCCAGGATGGCCGCGTCGAGCCGATGGAGTGGATGGAGGCCTGCCTCGACCGCATCGCGAGACGCGAGGACGAACGCTGCGCCTTCGTCAGCTTCGATGAGGACAAGGCAGGTCGGGCCGCGTCCCAGGCGCGGCCGGGCCCGCTCGCCGGCATGCCGATCGGCGTCAAGGATGTGCTGGACACCGCCGGCCTGCCGAGCCAGTACGGCTCGCCGATCTGGCAGGGCTGGCAGCCACGCGCCGACTGCGCCCCGGTCGCGGCGGCGCGAGCCGCCGGAGCCGTCGTGGTCGGCAAGACCGTGACGACCGAGTTTGCGACCCGGACCCCGGGCCCGACCACCAACCCGGCCAACCCGGCCCACACGCCAGGCGGTTCCTCCAGCGGCACCGCCGCCGGCGTTGCCGACTTTTTCTTCCCCGTCGGCTTCGGCACCCAGACCGCGGGCAGCATCATCCGGCCGGCCGCCTATTGCGGCGTGGTCGGCTACAAGCCGAGTTTCGGGACCATCAACCGGGCCGGCATGAAGCTGATGTCCGACAGCCTCGACACGGTCGGTGTCATGGCGCGCTCGGTCGCCGACTGCGCCCTGTTCACCGCCGC
>JAYTTA010000260.1:0-1791 GCA_043745345.1 Acetobacteraceae bacterium
GGGTCAAGATGACCAGGAAAGAGCCTGGACAGACCAGACCACCCCATCGCGGATCACCCTAGCGCCGGGGGCCATGAACACCGGGCTGACGGCACAAGCTTGGCGCCAAAGGTAAAATCGGGACGCTGTGCATGTCGGTGGGACGCTTGGCTAATGCGTGTCGGCGCCATGAATGGTACCACTATACCTCAGGCTTCGGACAGTCTTACGCCAAACTTGTTAAGGCGGCTATTGCGGATGAGAAATGATCACGTGACAACCCTTCAGATCCGCGACGCCGGCGAGATGCTCCGTGGCAAATGGCTGTGGTTCCTGGTACTCGGGCTGGTATTGGTGATCTGCGGAGCAGCTGCAATCGCGTTGCCGGCGCTCTCGACTATCGCAGCGAGCGTCGTTCTTGGGGTGGTGCTGGCGATCGGTGGCGTCGTCAAGATCATCGAGGCCCTACAGGTCAAGGAATGGGCGGGTTGCGTCTGGCAGCTGCTGCTTGGGGCGATCGAGATCGTCGGCGGCATACTGATTTATCTCAACCCGCTGAAGGGGGCGCTTGCGGTCACGCTGCTGATCGCGGTGGTGTTCCTGCTGCAGGGAGTGCTGCAAGTTGTGCTTGCCTTCCGGGTCCGGCCGCAAATCGGCTGGGGCTGGCTGCTGTTCTCCGGCATTGTCGCCCTGTGCGTCACGGTCGCGATGGGGATGAAGCTGCGCTACACTTCCTTTTACACGCCTGGCACGATCGCCGGCGTGGCATTGTTCGTCGGCGGTTGCGGTTATATCGCCATCGCACTTTCCAATCGCCGTGCCGGATTGTAGGTGGATGATGCCGCGTATCTGGTTGCGGATGGCGTTATGCCTGTCGTCAAGCGTCCTGGCGCTCACGGCCTGCAAGCGCGAGGCTGAGATCGTCGCGGTCGAGCCCCGCCCGGTACGCACCGTGATCGCCGCGCAACGGGATGTGGCTGAGACGGTTCTGCTGACCGGGCACATCCAGGCGCAGGACGAGGCGTCGATGGCGTTCCGGATCGCCGGCCGAATGATCGAGCGCCTGGTCAATGTCGGCGACCGGGTCGAGCCGGGCCAGGAACTCGCCAAGCTCGATCCGCAAAACGAGGTCAACGCGCTGCGCTCGGCGCAGGCCAGTCTGACCGCCGCCAGGGCCGCCTTGACCCAGACGCGCGCGGCGTTCGAACGCCAGAGAATCCTGCTAAGCCAAGGGCACACGCCCCGGGCCCAGTTCGACCTGGCGCAGAGGGCGATGCAGACCGCTCAGTCGCAGGTCGATGACGGGGAGGCGCAGGTCGAAGTCGCCGGCAACCGAGTACGCTACACGGTGCTGACCGCGGACGCCGCTGGCTCTGTGACGGCAAGGGGTGCCGAGCCGGGTGAGGTGATACAGGCCGGTCAGATGATCCTGATGATCGCCCGGCATGAAGGTCGCGACGCCGTGTTCGACGTCCCCGCTCAGGTGTTGCGCTCGGCCCCGAGCGAGCCTCGGATCACCGTCGCGCTGTCGGACGATCCCACCGCGCAGGCATTGGGCCGCGTCCGTGAGGTAGCGCCACAGGCCGACCCGGTCACCCGCACCTTCCTGGTCCGGGTCGGTCTCAGCGACGTGCCGGCCGCCATGCGGCTGGGTTCGACGGTTAACGGCCGGATGCAGATGGATTCGGCGCAGGCCATCGCCATCCCGGCCTCGGCGCTAACGCAGGCCAACGGGCAGTCCGCGGTCTGGCTGGTCGATCCGGTCAGCCTTACCGTATCGCTCCGCGGCATCGAGCTGCTGCGCCATGATCC
>JAYTTA010000261.1:0-1782 GCA_043745345.1 Acetobacteraceae bacterium
TCAAGCCGGTCCGAGTTGCGGATCGATGCTGAGGAACCGGGCGGGGAGCGGCGTTTCGCCATCCCGCTGAAAGACGCCGGCACGGGTCAGCACCGACAGGTCGGCCTCGGACAGCCGCGTCGCCTCACGCAGGTGGTCGGTCCAGTTATCCATCAGCCAGGTTTCCATCCAACCCTCGGGATGGGCGATGTCCTCGTACAGCGCCCATTGCAACGCCCCCGCACGGCCGCGGATCTGGCGCACCTCGTTCATGGCGGCAAGGAAGCCGCGGCGATGCTCGACGTCGACGCGGTAGTGCATGGTTTCAAGGATATGGCGGTGGGTAGCGCGCAAGGTCGTCGCCAGCTCGTCCGCCGGCGCCTCGGGCACCGGTTGCGGCGTCGCGAACTCCGGCTGTGCCACGATGATCGTCGGATCGATGCTGTAGTTGCGTACCAGGAGGGTCAGCGTGGCACCGATGGCGGCGGCTGCTAGCAGGGCGTGCGACAGGCCAAGGTGCAGCGCCAGCCAGCCCCAGCCGAACGAACCCAGCGTCAGGGCGCCATTGAAGGAAAGCTGGTAGATCGCCAGCGCCCGGGCCCGGACCCACGATGGCGAAACCATCTGCGCCGCCGCCTGCACGGTGGAGAACACCGCTACCCAGCCGACGCCGAACAGCATCATGCCGAAACACGCGACAACCAGATGCGTGGACAGGGCAAGCACGGCGATCCCCGTGAACGAACACAGGCTGGCAGCCACCACCACGCCGCCACGGTTGAGCAGCCGGCGCATGTTGGGCAGCAGCAGGCCCGACCCAACGCCGCCCACGCCCATGCAGCCGAGGATCAGCCCGTACATGCCGGCACCCAGTCCGAGCTGGTCACGCACCACCAAAGGCAGCATCGCCCACGGCGCCGCGCCGCAGATCGAGAAGGAAAAGCTGCGCACCATCGCAGCCCGCATCGCCGGCGTGTTGCGCACGAACCGCATGCCGGTGCGCATGGCACTCAGGAAGTGCTCCGGCGGGAAAGCGGTGACGTCGCTGGATCGGCGCCACCACACCAGCGCGCCGATCACTGCCAGGATCGAGGCGGCATACAGCGAGAAAGTAAGCCCGGAACCACCGACCACCACCAGCAACCCGGCCAAGGCCGGCCCGATCGCGCGTGCCAGATTGAAGCCGATGCCATTGAGCGAGATCGCCTGCACCAGGTCCTGGCGCGGCACCAGTTCAGGCACCAGCGCGCCCCAGCCCGGCGCCGTCATCGCTGCACCAACGCCGATCGCGAAGGTCAGCCCCAGCAGCGAGCCCGCGGTCACCAGGCCAAGCAAGGTCAGCACCGCGAGCAGGGCCGCCGCCAGCATCGTCCAGGTCTGCGCCACGATCAGGAAAAGCCGCCGGTCGACGATGTCGGCGATGGCGCCGGCCGGCAGCGCCAGCAGGAACATCGGAAGGATCGTCGCCGCCTGAACCAGGCTGACGGTGAGCGGATCGGGCGACAGCGTGGTCATCAGCCAGCCGGCGCCGGTATTCTGCAGCCACAGGCCAAGCGAGGTGATGACATTGGCACCCCACAGCACCCGGAAGGTGACATGACGAAGCGGCACCAGTGCAGCAGGCAGGCGCATTTTGTTCCGAGTCCGGGCAGGGGAAAATTTCAGCCGACCCCTAACATCCCGCCTGGCCCGCGTCATCCGCAATCGACGATCCCGGTTGCTTCGGGTAGCCATCCCGTCTAGTCGAAGCCGAGTGATACAGGGGGCGGAACGTGGCTATATTGGTGACAGGAGCCGCGGGGT
>JAYTTA010000262.1:0-1779 GCA_043745345.1 Acetobacteraceae bacterium
GTGCGCGCGACGTTGATCCATTCGCGGCGCACGCCGGCGACGCCGAAGGCAGTGTTCAGCAGCATCGGCCAGACCGAGCAGATGAAGATGACGAAGATCGCCGACCGGCCGCTGTCGCGGATGGTGTAGAGCGCCAGCGGCATCCAAGCCAAAGGCGAGATTGGTTTCAGCACCTGGATGAACGGGTTGAGCGCGCGGCCAAGCGTCTCATGCAGGCCGATCAGAAATCCGAGCGGAATGGCGACCAGCATCGCCAGCCCAAAGCCCGCGAGCACGCGCATCAGAGAAAAGAACAGTTGCGTGCCGATGCCCTTGTCATTAGCGCCGTGATCGTAGAACGGGTGCGCCAGCAACTCCGTCAGGCGCGCAGCAACCGCCAGCGGACCGGGTATGGCAGAGCCATTAGAGGCGGACGTGCCCATCAGCCTGGCGTACTCGCTGTCTGTTACGGCAGGGCCGGCGCCACCTTGCACCGCGAGCTGCCAGCCAGTCAGCAACACCGCCAGTAAAGCGAGCGACAGCAGCCATGCCGCCGGTGTTCTTTTCGGGGTCATGCAGTCAGGCGCGGCGGATGGCAAAGCTTTGCAGGTATGCCTCCGGTGCGGCCGGATCAAAGGCCTTGCCCATCACCGAAAAACTTTTCGTGGATTGCTCCGGCGGCATCTGACCAAGCTCGCGCATGATGCGGCCGGCATCGGTCGCCAGCATCACCTGCCCGGCGATTCCGGCATAGTCTAGGTCGCCCTTGACTTGGCCCCACCGCTTCATCTGGGTCAGGATCCAGACTCCGAACGACTGCCAAGGGAACGGATCGAAGCCGGCCCGGTCGGGCTGGCGGATGACGTTGCCGAGGCCGTCGGCATAGGTCCCGGTCAACGCCTGCTCGACCACCACCGGCGGCTGGTTGAGGTAGTTGGCAGGCGCGATGGCGGCAGCGATGTCGCGGCGGTTCTCCGCCTTGTTGGCGTAGAAGGTGGCATCGATGATGGCCTTGGTCAGCGCCAGGAAGGTGTTCGGGTTCTCGGCCGCGAAGGCGCGCGAGGTCGCGAACGCGCAGCACGGATGGCCATCCCAGATCTGGCGCGACAGCAGGTGGATGAAGCCGATGCCGTCATGCACGGCTCGCTGGTTGACCGGGTCCGGGCCCAGGAAGCCGTCGATGTTGTCGGCGCGAAGATTGGCCACCATGTCGGGCGGCGGCATGACGCGAAGCTGCACGTCGGCGTCTGGATCGATGCCGCCCTCGGCCAGGTAATAGCGCAGCAAGTAGTTATGCATCGAGTAGTCGAACGGGATGCCGAAGCGCATCCCCTTCCAGTCCTTGGGGTCGCGCCGGTCCTTGTGCTTCAAGGAAAGCACGATGGCTTGGCCATTGATGTTCTCGATCGCCGGGATTTGCCAGGCCTGCTGCACCGAGCCGAGGCCCAACGACAGCGCGATCGGCATCGGCGACAGCATGTGGGAGGCGTCGTACTCGCGGTTCATCGCCTTGTCGCGCACGATCGCCCAGCCGGCGGTCTTTATCACCGAGACGTTCAGCCCATGACGCGAATAGAACCCCATCGGCTGCGCCATGATGATCGGCGAGGCACAGGTGATCGGGATGAAGCCGATCTTGAGGTCAGGTTTTTCGATGCTCTTCGGAGTATCCTCGGCGAGAGCCGTCGCCACGGCGATCGGGAAAAATTCCGCCAAGGCGGCGGCGACGGTTGCGCCGCCGACCGCACGCAGCAGCGCACGGCGATGCGGTGCACTCGGAAATACCGCCCGCAGCAAGGC
>JAYTTA010000263.1:0-6460 GCA_043745345.1 Acetobacteraceae bacterium
GCCGGCCAGTCGGGGCAGCGCGATCTGTGACTGGGCACCGATCGCGGCGACAAGCACCTGGGCGAAGGTCAGCACCACCGCCCAGACCAGCAGCGTGAGTTCCGGCTTCATATCTTTGCCTTTTAGACGGTGCGCATCGCAGGCACGGTGACGCCGATCATATCGCCCTCGCGAACGATGGCGGTAAGTTCGCTCTCGCTCAACCCCTCGGTACCGGTGGGGCGCATCGGCAGCACCATCCAGCGGTAGTCGGCGGTGCTGTCGACCACGCGCAGTTTTCGATCCGGCGCGATGACGGTGCCGAATTCAGCCAGGAGCCCGCGTGGGTCACGCACCGCGCGGGCGCGATAGGCAGCCGACTTGAACCAGAACGGTGGATACCCAAGCACGGCGCGGGGATAGCAGCTGCATAGGGTGCAGACCACGAGATGGTGCATTTCCGGCGTGTTTTCCAGGACACCGAGCGGCGGCATGCCGCGCATCGGGATGCCTAACGCCTCGGCCGCCTTGGCGCCGTCCTGCAGCATGGCCTGGCGGTACTCGGGATCGACCCAGGCCTTGGCTACCATCCGTCCGCCCTGCCCTGGGTTGGCGGCGTCGGTCACCGCCATCCGTTCGACGATTTCCTCCGCTGTCGCGATGCCCTTGCCCTCCAATACGTGGCGCAAGGCGGCGAGCAGGATTACGCCGTCGGTTTCAAGAATATCGCTCATGCCGACTCCAGCCAATGTTGGTAGATCTCGACCAGCAGTTCGTCGTCGGTTTTCACGTCCGGCCAGATGTCAGCGCAGCGGAAGGCCACATGGTAGAGCGGAATCACAGCGGCCGGCCGGGCAAAAGCCAGGTCCTCGGGATTGGAGTAGGCGCCAAGCTGGCGAAGCACCACGCCACTACGGCAGCGCAGGTAGTGCGGCGTGCGGATATGGCAGGGGCCGCGCGTCTCCGGCCAGTCGTCCCGGATTTTTACCGGTGTGCCGGCGGCCAGGATCCGCGTCATCGCTCCAGCGCCGCGCGAAGCTCGGCCTCGGTGATGATGCCCTTGCGGATCAGGTTGTCGGTGATCGAGCGTATCCATCGGCGATAGTAGCTGAGCCGGAGGTATTCTTGCTCTGGGATTGCCTCAATGCCGCGGCGCAGCTCGTCGACACCCATCACCTTCTTCATGCCGAGGATCTGGCGCAGCGCATCGACCTCGCGGTCGAACGAAGTCAACGCGTGCGTTTCGACATCGACCGGATCGCACATGAATTTCGAGACGCCGCCGAGATCGTGCATGGCTCGGGGCCTCTCGTCGGGACTTTCGTTCGTCATCGCCCGACAATAGCCAACCTGGGTGTATGGAAAAAGCCCTACTTGATCGCTTCGCCCGGCAGCACGCCCCAGAACTCGTCGCGCTTCAGCCAACCGCGAAAATCGCCGACCTGAAGCTGGCACCAGAGGGTGGCCGGATCACAGGAACGGATCTGGCCGACCACGCCGGGCATCAGCATGGCGACCGGCTGGGTATCGGCTTCCGGCTGGCGGCGCAGGCTGCGCTCAGTCCCGGTGACGACAAAGCTGCGGCGGCCGGTGAGCGTCGCCTGGTGGACCCATCCCTTGATGCCGTCCGGATCGGCGACCAGACGCCAGATCTCGAACTCGCGCTCGATCCGCACCGGCAGATCGCGCCGTTTGTAGACCCACTCGATCGGATAGCGCGTGCCCGGTCCGGCGCGCAGGTTGACCTCGTCGGAACGCAACGCGGCATAGCGCGGCAGGGGCATGCCGGTTGCCGAGCCCTTCGCCATCTCGGCCGGCACATCCGGCGGCGGCGGCGGCGGCGGCGTCATAGCGGCGGCGGACGGAACCCCTGCCGGCGGCTTTTCCGCGCCTGGTTTCTTCGCGGGTTTGGCGTGGACCGGGCCCTGTGCGCGCACAACCGGTGGCGTGATCTTGGCCGGCGGCCCGCTTTGATGCACGGCCGGGCGCGGGGCGGCGATCGGAACGGTCGGCTTCACCGCCAGCTTCTGCTTGCCGGGTGCGGTCAGGGTGCCGGTCGTGGGCGTCATGTTCGTCTGACCGTGTGCGCCGACCGGCGCCAGGCAAATCAGGAGGGTGGCGACAGGGACGGCGAACGCGAAAACCCGGATCTGCATGAATTGTCCGTATAGCAGAAAGTCACAGCACATCGGGAAGGTCTATCACAAGGAAACGATCTGGCCGTCGCCAATGTCGGAAAGAAAGCTCGTGACGCCGCGCATCTGGACGCCGGGCAGCAACGTGTCGGCGGCAAAGCCCTCGATACGCATTCCCGCCTCGCAGACGCTCATCCGCACGCCAAGCTCGATGCAGGCATCCCGAAGCTCGATTACCCCCGCCACGCCCGCGGCAAGCGTCCGTGCCTCGCGCGGGTCCGACGTGATGGCGGAAACATCGAAAAACAGCGCCTGGCAGCCGGCGTTGCTGGCGAAGATAAGCACGTCGCGGCCGATCGCTGCCGCGCCGGCAGCGAGCAGGAAGGCATAGTGGATACGTTCGTGCGAACCCGACAGCAGCAGGATGCCGAGCGGCCTAGACGCCACAGGCCGCGGGCTCCGACTTGGCGTGAGCGGAAAGGTCATGGATTACAGCGTCTGGTCCGCAGAGCCGGCAGTGCGGGTCCTGCTTCAGCCGCACGGTGCGGAACCGCGTAGCCAACGCATCCCATAGCAACAGCCGGCCGGACAGCGTCTCCCCAATACCAAGAATTTCCTTCAGCACCTCGGTCGCCTGCAGCGTGCCCATCACGCCGGTGACGGCGCCGAGCACGCCGGCCTCGCCACAACTCGGCACCGGCCCATCCGGCGGCGGCTCGGGGTATAGGCAACGGTAGCAGGGGCCGCCACCAGGCGCGTGCGGCTTGAACACCGAAAGCTGACCCTCAAACCGCAGCACGGCGGCGGAGACCAGCGTTTTCCGGCCCAGCACACAGGCATCGGCGACCAGGAACCGGGTTGGAAAATTATCGCTGCCGTCGCAGACGATGCCGAACCGGTCGATCATGCCGGCCGCGTTGCCGGCATCTAGCCGCGTCGAGAATAGCTCCATGTTGACGCCGGGGTTGATCGCCCGCGCTGCCTCGGCCGCCGAGAGCGTCTTGGCGACGCCGATCCGTGACGTCGTGTGCGCCACCTGGCGTTGCAGGTTAGAGGTGTCGACAACGTCATCATCGACGATGCCGATGGTGCCTACCCCAGCGGCGGCGAGATACAGCACCAATGGCGAGCCCAACCCGCCGGCGCCGATCAGCAATACGCTGGCGTCGCGCAGCCTGGCCTGGCCGGTGCCGCCGACCTCCGGCAACAGGATGTGGCGGGAGTAGCGCTGGATTTCGTCTTCGGTGAAATCAAGGTTCATCGACATAGGATAGGGTTTTCCGCGGTTGAGGCGAGGGGTGGCGTTCCGCAATCCGCCAGAAAACTGCTATCCCGTGGTCGCGACCGATTGAACAGGAGACACAAGTGAAGCTGCTACCCGTGACCTTGCTCGCCGCTAGCCTCGTGCTCGGCCACCTTGCCACCGCCGCGGCACAGTCGGATACCGTCATCCGCGTCCGCACCGCCGGCGACCTGGCCGATCTGTGCGGCGCCAAGCGGACAGACCCCGCCGGGCCGGAGCGGATCAACTTCTGCCACGGCTACACCGAAGCCGGCTTCGAAATGGAGCTGCGGCGCGAAAAGTCGTTGAATCAAAACCGCATTTGCCTACCCACACCGGTCCCGGCCCGGACTTCAACGCTGAACGAGTTCGTTGGCTGGGTTCGCTCCATGCCGGAGCACGCCTCCCGACCGGCGCTCAACGGATTTTTCGAGTTCATGTCGCAGCGCTACCCCTGCTCCAAATAGAATCCGGTCCCGGGGTTCCTTGACCTCCCTTCGTCAAACCCCTTGAATGCCTCGAAACACGGTTTCGAGAGTCCGGTTCGAGAAGTCTGGGAAACGCAAAAATGGCCAATCAGCTGGCGGGCAAGATCGCCTGGGTGACGGGTGCCGGCACCGGCATTGGCGAGGCCGCGGCATTGGCACTGGCGTCCGAGGGCGCCACCCTCATCCTGACCGGCCGCCGCGCCGAGCCGTTGGAGGACACCGCCGCGCAGATTAGAAAAGCCGGCGGCACGGCGCATGTCCAGCCTGCCGACCTGAGCATTGCGGCCGATGTGGAGCGGGTTGGCAGATACATCGCGGAAATGTTCAATCGGCTCGACATCCTGGTCAACAACGCCGGCGTCAATATCAGCGATCGGCACTGGGATAAGCTGACCCCGTCGGGCATCGACGCGCTGGTCGACGGCAACCTCAAATCGGCGCTGTACTGCATCACCGTCGCGCTGCCGTTCATGCGTGCCCAGAACGACGGCATCCTGATCCACACCGCCTCGATGGCCGGGCGATTCATCGGCGGCCTCAGCGGGCCGATCTACACCGCCGCCAAGCACGGCGTGGTCGCCATGAGCCACACCATCAACATGGAGGAGTGCATCCACGGCATCCGCTCCACCGCCATGCTGCCGGGCGAGGTGGCGACGCCGATCCTGGATCGCCGGCCGATCCCCGTGACACCGGAAGAGCGCGCCCGGCTGGTCCAGTCTTCCGATTGCGGCGACCTCGTGCGCTACATCGCCTGCCTGCCGGCGCATGTCTGCATCCCCGAGGTGATGATCACCCCGGCCTGGAATCGCACCTACGTTGCCGCCATTCAGCGCAACCAACGCTAATTTCACCACTGGAGACGACGAAGATATGGCAACCAACAAGCGCCGCGTCATGGTGCCGAGCAACATGGGCCGGCAGGGCGTGGACATCCTGCGCGCGCGAGACGATATCGAGGTTGTTACCTATCCCTCCACCATCTCCCAGGCCGACCTGCTGCCGATGCTTTTCGACGTGTCCGGCATTGCGCTTTCCGCCACGCCCTATCGCCGCACCGAGCTTGAGGCTTCGCCAGCCATGCAGGTCGTGGCGCGCATTGGGGTCGGCTTCGATGCGGTCGAGATCCCAGCCCTGTCCGAGCGCGGCATTCCGCTGATGACCACCGGGATCGCCAACTCGACCTCGGTCGCGGAGCAGGCGGTGTTCTTCATCATGGCGATCGCCAAGCGCGTCGCCGCCCTGGACGCGCTGGTCAAGGAAGGCCGCTGGCAGGACCGCATGACCACGATCCCGTCGCAGCTCTCTGGCAAAACCGCGTTGGTGGTCGGGTTCGGGCGCATCGGCTCACGCTCCGCCAAGCGCCTTGCCGCGTTCGAGATGACCGTGCTGGTCTATGATCCGCACCTGCCCGCCGACACCATCCGCGCCGCCGGATACGAGGTGGTAACCGACCTCGACGCCGCCCTGTCGCGTGCCGACTACGTGACCATCCACTGCCCGAAGTCGCCTGCCACGATCGACCTGTTCGACGCCGCGCGAATCGGCAAGATGAAAAAGGGCGCGGGGTTGGTCAACACCGCCCGCGGCGGCATCGTCAACGAGCCTGCGCTGCACGATGCGCTGGTATCGGGCCACCTTGCCGGCGCCGGATTGGACGTGTTCGACATGGAGCCGACGCCAATGGCTAACAGCCTGCTGAAGCTGAATACGGTTCTTGCCGCCCCGCACGTCGCCGGCGTAACGGTCGAGTCGGTCATTGGGATGGCGATCGCCACGGCCGAAAACATTCTCTCAGCGTTGGATGGCAAGCCTAATCGAGATAATGTGGTGAATAAGGAAGTGCTTACGTAAGTCTGGGGCTCTGCCCTAAGCCCCGCCGGGGTAGCGCCCCGGGGTGCTACCATCGAGAAAAGGGGGCACTATGCCGCAGCCATTGCATATTTCGAAGCTGGGCGTGCCGAACGCCGGCGAACTCGACCCAGACCTCCAAACGGTCTGGAAGAAAGCCACCGACAAGATCGGCATGGTTCCAAACGTGCTCCAGGCCTACAGCCTGCGGCCGCAGCGGCTGCGCAACTTCATGGCAATGTACAACGAGATCATGCTTTCCAGCTCGGGCCTCTCCAAGCTGGAGCGCGAGATGGTCGCGGTCGTGGTCTCGTCGGCCAACCGTTGCTACTACTGTCTGGTGGCGCATGGCGCCGCGGTGCGTCAGTTGTCGGGCGATCCGCAGCTGGGCGAAATGATGGCGCTAAACTACCGCGTCGCCGAACTCGATCTGCGGCAGCGCGCGATGATGGATTTTGCCTGGAAGCTGACCGTGACGCCTGCGGATGTGAGTGATGCCGACCGCGCCGTGCTGGCCGCAGTCGGCCTCAACCCGGAAGATGTTTTCGATCTGTCGGAAACGATCGCTTTCTACAATCTGTCCAACCGCATGGCGCATGCCTTAGACATGATGCCCAATCCCGAATACCACGCCGCCACCCGAAATCAGGGCTGATCATGGATACCCATCTGCCGTCGGCGTTTCGGCTGCCCAGCCTGCGCGACAAGGTCAGCTCAGCCGAATG
>JAYTTA010000264.1:0-1773 GCA_043745345.1 Acetobacteraceae bacterium
CCGTGCCGTGTCGGCCGCGTCGCGGTACTGGCCGGCACGGTATTGCGCATAGGCAAGCTCCGTCAGCAGGCGCGGCTCAAATTCGAGTCCAGCATTGACGCGGCGGGCGAACGCGATGGCGTCGCGGAGATCTTGTTCCGCACCGGTGAAGTCGTCAGAGGCTATCTTCGCCAGTGCGGTCGCGCCAAGCGCCTGGACGCGCATATAGGGCACGCCGGATTGCTCGGCATAGGCGAGGATCCGCCCGGCATGCCTGTGCGCCGTCTGCGGGTCGTTGCGCGAACACGCCAGTTCGATCAAGGCAAAGTGCGGGATGTACTGCACGACGGCGGCTTCGCTGCGGGTTCCTTCCGCCTTGAGCACGTCAGCCAGCCAGAATTCGGCCTCGTCGATGCGGCCCAACCACAGCAGCAGACGCGCGCGCTGGCATTTAATCCAATGCTCGATGTCGAAACCGGCAAACGGAGCGGCGTCGAGACCCATGACCGCGTTGTCGCCCAGCCGCCGCTGCTCGGCGACAGTTGCCAACGCGGCGTCGTTGGCGGCTTCCGACCGCAGCAGATATCCCGCCAACGAGTGGGCCTGCGCCAGGCTGCCCTGCAGGATGGCGGTGCGGCCGCCGGCCTCCCGGGACGATAGCGCCAGCGCTTCGTTTATTAGCGCGACGTAGTCGTCCGCCGAGCCGGTGGCGACCAGGATGCGGCCGTAGCCGGCGAGCAGCTGCGGACCCTGCACCTTGTCGCCGACCTCGCGGGCGTAGCGCAGCGCCTCGTCGGCATAGGGCTTAGCCTCGTCGGCGGTCATGCCCTCGCTCCAGCCAAAATTCAGCACATAGCCGCTGGCGATGGCGCGGATTTTGTTGTCGGCCGGCGAACGCGGCTGTCCCTCGAGCAGTCGGCGCGTTTTCTTCCATTGCTTGAACGCCTCGGCGGTGCTGGTCTGGCCGACCCAGCTGGCCGAGCGGAACAGATGCTTGGCGGCGTCCAGCATCTGGCCGGCGGCTTCGAAATGGTGCGCCAGCAGGCCGGCAAACTCATCCAGCCGGCCCCATTCAAATTGCTCGATCGCCTTGGCCACGGCAGCGTGCAACTCGGTACGCCGAGCCCGCAACTGCATCGTGTAGGCAACCTCCTGGATCAAGGGATGGCGGAAGGCGAAGCCGCGCCCCGCGGCGTTGGTGTAGGAGACGTTGGTGTAACGGTGAACCAATTCGGCATCAGTCAGGCGATCGAGCATCGCGTCAATTCGTTTCGGCGGCAGGCCAGCCACGTGCCGCAGGATTTCAAGCGGAAATTCCTTGCCGATGATTGCGCCGATCTGCAGCAGGTTTTTCTCGGCGTCGGGCAGTCGGTCGATGCGCGCGCCGAGCACCGCCTCCAGCGTCGGCGGCAGGCTGGCGGTATCTGCTGCCGCCGCGGCGCGATAGAAGCCGCGCGCACCGCACAGGGTGCCACCCTCGGCCAGCGATGTTACCAGCTCCTCGGCAAAGAAGGGATTGCCACCGCTGCGGTCGGCGATTTGGGCGCTGATCGCGCTCAGTCCGGGCGCCTCGCCCAGCAAGTCGCGCACTAGGCCGTGGATGTCGGAGCGGTCAAGCTCGGCCAGAGCCAGCTCACGATAATACGGTCGATCCATCCATGCGGCGCGGTAAGATGGCCGGAAGTTCAGCACCAGCAGGATTCGGGTGCCTTGCACCGCATCGACCAGGGTTTCGACGAATTCGGCGCTCGCTGGGTCGATCCAATGCAGGTCTTCGATCAGCACGACCGACGG
>JAYTTA010000265.1:0-1773 GCA_043745345.1 Acetobacteraceae bacterium
CTGGCGCTGATCCTGACGCCGCTGTTCCGGCTGTCGGGCGCCTATTTCGCGATCGCCAACCTGGCCGCGGCGCAGGCGGTGTATGAAGTCGTCGCCAATCCGGCACTGGAGGACATCACCAGAGGTCCGTATGGCGTGTCGCTGTCAGGCGTGTTTGCGCCCGACGCCAGCTACGCCGCTGCCGTCGCCATTCTCGCCTTCACACTGCTGCTGGTGGTGTGGCTGCGCAACTCGCCGTTCGGCCTCAGCCTGCGCGCGATCAAGGAGGATCCGATCAGCGCCGCGATGGCCGGGGTGTCCGTGGTCCGCGGCCGCACCATCGCCTGGCTGCTCTCGGCCCTCATCGCCGGGCTGGTCGGCGGCAGCTTCGCGTGGGAGGTCTCGGTATTTTACCCGGAGACCGCGTTCAGCCCGCAATTTTCGATTTTCGCCGTGGTGTTCGCGCTATTTGGCGGCACCGCCACCCTTACCGGCCCTCTGCTCGGCGTCTTTATTCTTTACGGTGTCTACAACTGGATCGGCATCTCGGTGCCGCAATACTTTCAACTTATCTACGGCAGCCTGATCGTCGCCCTGGTGCTATTCCTGCCCAACGGCCTGGTGTCCCTGCTGACGCGGCGGGGCATCCGTGTCCCCTGACGCCAAACTCCTGCATGTCGAAAAGTTGGAAAAACGCTTTGGTGGCTTTCGCGCGCTCGACGGCGTCAGCTTCGACTTGCTGCCCGGCGAAGTGCTTGGCCTGGTCGGCCCCAACGGCTCAGGCAAGACAACCTGCATCAACGTCATTTCCGGGATGTATGCAGGCGATGGCGGCCAGGTCGTGTTCGAGGGCGCGCGCATCGACGGCACCGCCATGCACCGGCTGGCGCGGCGCGGCATCAACCGCACCTTTCAATCGCCAAAACCGTTCCTGTCGCTGACGGTGCGCGAGAACGTTGAGATTTCGTTGCGATACGGCCACGCGGGCGGCGCTGCCATCGACCTGGACGAGTTGCTGGCGTCGCTGGAACTCGACGCCCACGCCGAACGCGCCGCCGAGGACCTCAACAGCGCACAGCAGAAAACCCTCGACCTTGCCCGCGCCTTGGCCACCGCGCCTCGGCTGCTGCTGGTCGATGAGCTTGCCGCCGGGCTCAACCCGGCCGAGCTCAACCGCATGGCGCGCCGGTTGCGCGCGCTGGCCGACCAGGGCATGGCGATGCTGGTGGTCGAGCATCTGATGGGCTTCATCGATAAAGTGACCGACCGCGTCGTCGTGCTCAATGCTGGCCGCGAGATTTTCGGCGGCACCCTGGCGGAGGCAACACGTGACCCCGACGTGATCCGTGTCTTCCTCGGTGGTAGCCATGCCGGATAGTCTTTTCAGCGCTGCTGGCATCGAGGCCGGCTATGGCCGCGTCCAGGTATTGTGGGGCGCCGGGCTCGATGTCGGCGCTGGCGAGAGCGTCGTGCTGCTTGGCCCTAACGGTGCCGGCAAGACCACCCTCCTCAAGGTGCTGATCGGCCTGATGCCGGCCTGGTCCGGCGTTCTTACCTTCGCCGGCGAGCCGATAACCGGTTTGCGCACCGACAGGCGGGTGCGACGCGGCCTGTCCTATATGTCCGAACTTGGTGTCTTTCCGGGCCTGTCGATCGAGGAAAACTTTCGCATCGGCGGCCAGTTCGTGCCCAAGGCAACGTTGCGCGCTCGCATGGACGAGCTTTATTCCGCCTTTCCCGACCTTGCCGCGCGAAAATCCGCGCTGGCCGGTAGCCTGTCGGGAGGCCAACGCA
>JAYTTA010000266.1:0-1772 GCA_043745345.1 Acetobacteraceae bacterium
GTTGGCGTCATCCGCGA
Source organism: Acetobacteraceae bacterium (assembly GCA_043745345.1). GTDB lineage: Bacteria > Pseudomonadota > Alphaproteobacteria > Acetobacterales > Acetobacteraceae > PALSA-911. The sequence goes on from JAYTTA010000266.1 coordinate 18, forward strand.
CGTCACCAGCCGAAGATTACGTGAAAACCGATTGCGCGAGGCGCTTGCATCACGTGAGCTCCTGTTCCGTGAGGCCGACCACCGCATCAAGAATTCGCTGCAGCTGGTCTGCGGCCTACTGCGCCTGCAACGCTCACGCCTGTCCGACCCCGACGCCATCGCCGCCCTCGACGACTCCATCGCCCGCGTCATGGCCGTCAGCGAAACCCACAAGGCGCTGCACGAAAGCGCCGACCTGAGCCACATCGCTTTCGGCGGCATGCTGCGCGACCTCTGCGCCCATGCCAGCGACCTCAACCCGCTGGTGTCGTTCGTGGCCGACTGCATCGACATCGACCTCGACACTGAACGCGCCATCCCGCTCGGACTGATTGTCAGCGAGCTGCTGACCAACGCCGCCAAGCACGCCTATCCGGACGCCAGAGGCCAGGTCACCGCAACCGCCCGCCTGGCCGGTGCATCAATCGAGATCTTGATTTCCGACACCGGCCGGGGCCTGCCGGCACATAGCGAGACCGGGCTGGGGTCCACCATCGTCACCGCCTTGACCCGCCAGATCGGCGCCGAGATCACCATTACTTCGTCGGCGGGGATTGGAACCAAGGCTTTGCTTCGCCTGTCACAAAAGCCAACGAGCAGTGAGGTCCCGCCCCACGCCACGCCAGGATAGCGTCCTGGAACGCATCTATTTCAGCATTCGCGTTCGAGCAGCAGCAGGAAGGCTTTGCATCCATGAAGCCTCATCGCCGGGTTCGGGCAGGATATGGCCATACTCGATCATGTCGCAGGCCGGCAGGTCCACCAGATAGACCCAGACGCTGACCGACTCGGCATCAGCGGCCAAGGCCACAGCATCGCGTAAACCAAGCAGCAGCCGCCGGCGATCCGGTGCGCTGCGCCCGGCACGGATCTGGCCGTGGAGAAAAAGCTGGTCGTCCGTCAGCATCCTGCCGCCGACGAAATAGCTGCCTTCCGGCACCTCCTGGAAAATCACCTGCGCGAAGAACGTCGCCGCACCGGTGACCTCATTATGGACCCGGGTAATCGCGGCCGCCGCGCGTGCCTTCTGTTGCCGGCTCAGCCGGTTGGCCGGAACAGTCAGCTGGTAGGTCGGCATTACAACTCCCCGTTCATTTGTGGCGACGCCCGGAAACGTCGCATCGGCGTTGCGCCGGAACACTCAACGCTCCAACTCGGGCGTTCAGCACAGAACGAGGTTTCGGACAGTGCCCGACATGCCCGACCACATCGGTGAGACGGTGTAGGCCATCGGCCGGCTTCAAGCCAATCAACACCAGCAGGCGACTGCGCTGCGGCGAACCATTGACCGCATCACGGCGTTCATCGCGCGGCCCAACTTCGTCGCGCTGCTGACGATCGCGATCCTGCTGTGGGCACTGTCCAACCTGGCGGTGACCTGGTTAGGTCACGAGCCGATCTACCGGCCGCCCTTCGCCTGGCTTCAAGGGCTGATCATTCTGCTCGCGCTATACATAACCGCGTTGATCCTGATCACGACGCAGCGCGAGGACGATCTCGCCGGCTATTGTGAGCAGCTGACGCTGGAGCTGGCGGTCGACGACGAGCAGAACTCCACCAAGCTCATCGAGCTGCTGGGGGAGCTGCGGCGCGACAGTCCGCTGCTGGCCGACCGCAACGATCACCACGCTGTGACACTATCGACACCTGCCGACCCGTATGCAGTGCTGGCAGCATTGAAAGGCCACCAAACAGCCGAAGGCGCTTCAGGAATAC
>JAYTTA010000267.1:0-24320 GCA_043745345.1 Acetobacteraceae bacterium
CACGGATCGAGCTGACCGACGATGCCGCCACCGCCGTGCGCGGCGCCCGGTGCGTGGTCACCGACGCCTGGATCAGCATGTCGGACGATCCCAAGGAAAACCGCCATAACCTGCTAGCGCCGTACCGCGTCACCGCCGTGCTGATGGCGCAGGCGGCGCCGGATGCCATCTTCATGCATTGCCTGCCCGCCCATCGCGGCGAGGAAGTCACCGCCGACGTCATCGACGGCCCGCAATCCGTGGTGTTCGACGGAGCCGAGAACCGGCTGCACGCCCAAAAGGGCGTTTTGGCCTGGGCGCTTGGGGCATTGCGTTGAGACTAACGCCGTAGGCGAGAAAGCATGGGGCTCTGCCCCAAACCCCGCCAGGAGAAGTGCTCCTGGACCCGCCTAACTTAAGCCCAGGGGTTACAAGGGGCCACTGCCCCTTGGCGGATTTGGGCAGAGCCCAAGCTTTCTTTCTTATCTGCGGCGCATCGTGCGACTGGTGTATTTGTTTTATATCGGGGCCATGACCGATTACCTTGCCCGACTGAACCCCGAGCAGCGCGCGGCTGTCGAGACATTGGATGGACCTTTGCTGGTGCTAGCTGGGGCCGGCACTGGCAAAACGCGTGTGCTGACGACCAGGTTCGCGCATATCTTACTAACCAAGCGTGCGTTTCCGAACCAGGTGCTGGCTGTGACCTTCACCAACAAGGCGGCGCGGGAGATGCGCGAGCGGGTGGGTGCGCTGCTGGGCCAGCCGGCCGAGGGGCTTTGGCTGGGCACGTTCCATGCGCTGTGTGCCAGGATGTTGCGGCGCCATGCCGAGTTGGTCGGGTTGTCCTCAAACTTTACGATTTTGGACACCGACGACCAGTTACGGCTGCTGAAGCAGGTGCTGGAGGCGGCCCGGCTGGACACCAAGCGGTTTCCGCCGCCGGCGCTGATGAGTTTCATTCAGCGCTGGAAGGATCGCGGTTTGACGCCGGCGCGGATCACTGCCGCGGAGGATACCGATTTCGCGCTTGGCCGGGCGCGGGAGCTCTATTCCGCGTATCAGGATCGGCTGCGGGCGGTGAACGCGGTCGATTTCGGTGATCTACTTTTGCACATGACGGAGATCCTTCGCGGCCATCCGGAGGTGCTGGCGCAGTATCATCGCGCCTTCCGCTACATCCTGGTGGACGAGTACCAGGACACCAACGTGGTCCAGTATTTGTGGCTGCGGCTGCTGGCGCAGGAGCATAGGAACATCTGCTGCGTCGGCGACGATGACCAGTCGATATATTCGTGGCGCGGCGCCGAGGTCGAGAATATTTTGCGGTTTGAGCGAGATTTCGAGGGCGCCAAGATTGTCCGACTGGAGGCAAATTACCGCTCCACGGCGCCGATCCTGGCTGCGGCTTCGGGACTGATCGCACATAACGAGGGCCGGCTTGGCAAGACGCTACGGCCCGGCCGCAACGATTCGTCGGGCGAGAATGTCGCCGTTGTCGGGTTGTGGGATTCCGACGAGGAGGCCCGCATGGTCGGCGACCGCATGGAGACGCTGCGCCGGGAGGGAAATTCCCTGGCCGAGATGGCGGTGCTAGTCCGTGCCGGCTTCCAGACCCGCGCCTTCGAGGAGCGGTTGATCGTGTTGGGCTTGCCTTACCGCGTGGTCGGCGGCCTGCGGTTTTATGAGCGCGCTGAAATTCGCGATGCAGTGGCCTACCTTCGCGTGCTGCGCAGCTCGTCCGACGATCTGGCGTTCGAGCGCATCGTCAACGTGCCGCGGCGCGGCGTCGGCGACCAGGCGCTTCGAAATATGCACGAAGCAGCGCGGGCGCGCTCGGTTTCGCTGTACGTCGCGGCCGAAGCGCTGCTGGCCGGGGGCGGGCTGAAGGGAAGGCTGCGCGAGGCGATGTCCACGCTGCTGTCCGGCTTTTCGCGGTGGCGCGAGATGCTGCGCATCGAGGGCCATGTCGTGACCCTTTCGGCGATGCTGGACGAGAGCGGCTACACCGACATGTGGAAGGCCGACAAATCGCCGGAGGCGCCGGGAAGGTTGGAAAATCTTCGGGAACTGGTTCGCGCGCTGGCTGACTTCGAGGCGCTGGAGGGCTTCCTCGACCACGTCTCCCTGGTGATGGAGAACGAGGAGAACTCGGAGGCTGAGAAAGTCAGCCTAATGACTTTGCACGGCGCCAAGGGTTTGGAGTTCGACACCGTGTTCCTGCCCGGCTGGGAGGAAGGCGTGTTTCCCAACCAGCGCTCGATGGACGAGAACGGCGGCAAGGGATTGGAGGAGGAGCGCCGGCTAGCCTATGTCGGCATTACCCGGGCGCGGCATCGCGCGATCATCAGCCATGCCGCCAACCGGCGCATCTACGCCAACTGGCAGTCCAGCATCCCGAGCCGTTTCATCGAGGAGATACCCGAGGAGTGGGTCGAGCGTAGCGGTTCCGCCGCGTTGGCGCGCGACACCCGCATGGCGCAGTTGCCGAGTTTCAGCGAGTTCCCGATGGCCGCGCACCGGCCGCGGGTGATCGACGTGTGGGAGCAGCCGTCGCGTCCGGAGCGTGCCGACAGCATCGCCGTCGGCACAAGGGTGTTCCACCAGAAATTCGGCTACGGAACCGTGACCGCGGTGGTGGACGACAAACTCGACATCGAGTTCGAGAAGGCCGGCGCCAAGCGGGTGCTGGATCGGTTCGTGGAACGGTCATGAAGCATCGGATCGCTGTGCTGGAGACGGTGCATGTCGATGTGCCGGCGGACGCAATGGAGGTTTTCGAGGCGGCGCTGCTCGGCGCGTGCAGCACCGTCGGTTTTTTCCTGGACGAGGACTCTGGAAGTTGGCGCGTCGAGGGTGTGAAGCCGGTCGGCGAGGGTGATTCCGAACTTGTTGCCGCGTTGGCTTTGGCCGAGATGATCACCGGGGTGACCACGCCGTTGCACCGCGTCCCGGTCGCGGCCGACGGCTGGCTGGCGCGGACCTACCAGTCTTTTCCGGAACAGTTGGTCGGCCGGCGGTTTTCAGTGCGCGGCTCACATTTGGCGGGAGCGGCGTCGCCGGGGCGGATCGCCCTGACCCTGGATGCCGGGGTGGCGTTCGGGTCCGGCGAGCATGGTTCGACGCGCGGCTGCCTGCGCGCGTTGGAGCGTGTGGCCTATCGCCGGCCCAGGCGTATTCTGGACATCGGCACTGGGTCCGGCATTCTGGCGATGGCGGCGGCCAAGCTTTTCCATTGTCTTGTCCTTGCGACCGACATCGAGCCGTGGTCGGTTCGGGTGGCGGCGGAGAACGCTTTTCGCAACGGCGTTTCCCGTCAGGTCCGCGCCCGGCTGGCGGATGGCTGGCATGGTTCGCTTCTGAAGCACGCAGCGCCCTATGATCTGGTCTTTGCCAACATCCTGGCGCGTCCGTTGTGCAACATGGCGAGGCACCTGGCGTTGCATCTAGCGCCGGGCGGGACGGCGATATTGGCGGGCCTGTTGAACAGCCAGGCGCGCATGGTGCTGGCCGCGCATCGGCGCCAAGGTCTGCGCCTGGATTTCGTTGTGCGGGAAGCCAACTGGACCACGCTCGTGCTACGAAAGTGATGCGCTGCAGAGCGCTCCCCTGGCGGGCTCCGGGGCCTGGCCCCGTCTTGCTGTCTGCTGCTACTTTTTCGTTTCCTCAAAGGATCGCCAAACCGCCATGCACCTAACCGCCGAGCGCCTGGACCGCATCAATCCGAGCCTGACCATTGCCGTCGCCACCAAGGCGCGGGCGTTGCAGGCGGCGGGGCACGACGTGATCAGCCTGTCGGCGGGGGAGCCGGATTTCGACACGCCCAAGAACATCAAGGATGCGGCGATCCGCGCGATCGAGGCGGGCGAGACCAAGTACACCGACGTTTCCGGCACGCCGGCGTTGCGGCGCGCGGTGGCGGCAAAATTCAAGCGTGATTCTGGAATCGACTACAAGCCGGAGGAGATCATCATTTCCGCCGGTGCCAAGCAGGTGATCTTCAACGCCATGCTGGGCACGTTGGATGCCGGCGACGAGGTCATCATCCCGTCGCCATGCTGGGTTAGCTATCCGGACATCGTTACCTTGGCGGATGGCAAGCCGGTGCTGGTGGCATGCGGCGAGAATAATGGTTTCAAGTTGCGCGCCGAGGATCTGGAAGCGGCAATCACGCCGAAGACCAAGTGGTTCATACTGAACAACCCGTGCAACCCGACTGGGGCGGCCTACAACGCGGCCGAGCTTCGCGGCATCTGCGACGTGCTGCTGCGCCACCCCGATGTCTGGATCATGACCGACGACATTTACGAGAAGCTCGCCTATGACGGATTTATGCCGGCGACGATCCTGGAGGTCGAGCCCGGTTTGCGCGACCGTACTTTGACGTTGAATGGCATGTCGAAGGCCTACGCGATGACCGGCTGGCGGATCGGCTTTGCCGGCGGACCGGTTGCCTTGATCAAGGCAATGGACAAGCTGCAGAGCCAGAGCACGGCCAACCCGTCCTCGATCGGCATGGCGGCGTCGGTAGAGGCCTTGAACGGATCACAGGACAGCATCGAGGTGATGCGCCGCGTCTATGAGGAGCGGCGCGACCTGGTCGTGGGGATGTTGAACGAGTGCGCCGGGGTTCGCTGCCTAAAGCCGGAGGGTGCATTCTATGTGTTTCCGTCGATCGGCGGCTGCATCGGCAAGGTGTCAGCCGGTGGGGCGAGGATCACCGACGATGCGGCGTTCGTGACCGCGCTGCTGGAGGAGGAGAAGGTCGCCGTCGTGCACGGCTCGGCGTTCTGCTGCCCGGGTTATTTCCGGATCAGCTACGCCACGGGGACGGACGTGCTTCGCGAGGCTCTCACGCGCATCCAGCGTTTCTGCGCCGGCCTGCGCTGAAATGGACGCGCCGATATCCCCCGGTTTCGCGGAACGGCTGAGCCGGGTCCAGGTCGCGGCCACGGTGCAGATGACGATTCGGGCGCGGGAGTTGCGCGCCGCCGGCCACGACGTCATCGCGCTGACCATTGGCGAGCCGGATTTCGATAGCCCGCGCCACGCGATCGAGGCGGCGTATCAGGCGGCGCTGGCAGGCGACACCAAATACCCGCCGCAGGACGGCACGCCGGCGCTGAAGCAGGCGGTGCGGCGCAAGTTCCAGCGCGACAACGGGCTGGATTTCGCGCTGGACGAGATATCGGTCTCGAACGGCGGCAAGCAGTCGATCTTCAACGCCTTCATGGCGACGCTGGATGCCGGTGACGAGGTGGTGATCCCGGCGCCGTACTGGGGCGCCTATCCGCTGATGACCCGGCTGCTCGGCGCCGAGCCGGTGTTTGTTGCCGGATCGCAGAACAACGGCTTCAAGCCGCGTGCCGAGGACATTGATTCTGCCATTACGCCGCGCACTAAGTGGCTGATGCTGAACAATCCTAACAACCCCTCGGGTGCGGCGCTGTCGCGGGGTGAGATGCTGGCGATCGCGGCGGTAATGCGAAAACACCCGCATGTCTGGATAATGTCCGACGACATGTACGAGCACCTTGTCTATGACGGCTTTAAGTACGAGACGATGGCGGTGGTGGCGCCCGATCTGCGAGATCGCACGCTGACAATCAGCGGCGTGTCGAAGACCTACGCCATGACAGGCTGGCGCATCGGGTTCGCCGCCGGGCCGAAGCATTTGATCCGCGCGATGGTCAACATGCAGGGCCAGGCGACGGCCGGCGTCTCGACCGTCGGCCAGGCCGCCGCGGCGGCGGCGCTGGACGGCCCGCAGGAGGAATTTCACGCCCACGTCGGAATATATCAGCGGCGGCGGGACCTGGTGGTGGACGGGCTGAACGCCTGTGCCGGCATTTCGTGCCACCAGCCGGAAGGCGCGTTCTATGTGTTTCCGTCGGTTGCCGGGTGCCTCGGAAAAGTCTCCGCCGGCGGGCAGCGGATCGACAGCGACCAGGATTTTTCCCGGGTGCTGCTGGACGAGAACCACGTGGCGCTAGTGCATGGCGGCGCGTTCGGCATGAGCCCCTATCTGCGCATCAGCTACGCCGCCGATGACGCTTCGTTGGCGGAGGCATGCCGGCGCATCCAGGTTTTCTGCGCCGGGCTGCATTGACCGTCGCAGAATTCATTCGCGACCAAACTATCGCCCAGGTCGACTTCCTGGCCAAGCTGGTGAAATTTCCGTCCGACAACCCGCCGGGCGATTGCGCGGCGCATGCCGAGTGTGCCGCGAGGCTGATCGAGGCGTTGGGCTTTGCGGTCGAGCGTTACCCAGTGCCGGACGAGATGGTGCGGGCGCACGGCATGGTCAGCGTTACCAATTTGATTGTGCGGCAGGTTTTTGGCGCCGGCGGGCCGACGATCGCGCTGAATGCGCATGGCGACGTGGTGCCGCCGGGGACTGGGTGGACGCATGATCCCTACGGCGCCGAGGTTGTCGATGGCTGGATGTACGGCCGCGGCGTTGCGGTCTCGAAGTCGGATTTCGCCACCTACCTATGGGCGATGCTGGCTTTGCGGCAATCGGGTGCGGCGTTGAACGGCACGGTCGAGCTGCATCTGACCTATGACGAGGAGACCGGCGGCCAGATCGGGCCGGTATGGCTGCTGGATCAGGGGATTTCGCGCCCGGACCTGGCGATCGGCGCCGGTTTTTCCTACGGCGTGACCCATGCCCATAACGGCTGCCTGCATCTGGAGGTCGAGGTCACCGGCCGGTCCGCCCATGCCGCCAAGCCGTTTTCCGGCGTCGATGCGCTGGAGGCCACGACTGCTGTGCTAGCGGCGCTATATGCCTCCCGCGACGGACTCTCGGCGCTAGTTTCGAAAATCCCGGGGATAGGTAGCCCGCAGCTGACCATCGGGCTGATCGAGGGCGGCATCAACACCAACGTGGTGCCCGATCGTGTGGTCTTCCGGATGGACCGTCGCATCGTTCCCGAGGAGAACGCGGCCGAGGTCGAGGCCGGGCTGCGCCGACGGATGGAACAATCAGCGGCCGCCGTGCCGGGGGCGACGTTGAAGGTCACCCGCATCCTGCTAGCCGAGCCGCTGGTTCCTTTGCCGGGTGCTGCGCGTCTGTCCGCCTTGATCTGTGGCCATGCCAGCCGCATTTTCGGCGAACCGATCACTGCCGGCGGCGTGCCGCTATACACCGATGCCCGGCACTATGCGGCGCGCGGTGTGCCGATCGTGTTGTACGGGGCGGGGCCGCTATCAATCGAGCTGGCCAACGCGCACCGCGCCGACGAGCGGCTGTTCTTGGCCGACCTGCCGCGTGCGACCGAGGTCGTTGCATCGACTTTGATCGACCTTCTAACCGGAGGGTGGAATGATCACGCCTGATTATGTGCGCGTTCAGGCGGGCCACAACGCCGAGATGAATCGCTGCGTCTATGCCGCCGCCGGCCGGCCGTCGAATGCCTAGCGCGGGATTGATCGCGGCGCCTGCTTCAACTCGATCCACGGCACGCTCAACCACCTGCTCTGGTCCGACCACCAGTGGATGTCGTGGTTCGGCGGCTGGGACGAGCCGCTGGTGGTCGAACGCGGCGGCACCGAGTGGTTCCCTCACCTCTCAGAACTCGCGCAAGCGCGGGTCGCGGCAGACATCCACCTATCGGAATGGGCGGCACGCATCGACCAGGATTGGCTCGACCACGATCAGGTTTGGTATAGCGGCATCTCCAAGCGTGACATAAGTCGCCTGCGCACCATGCTGGTGCTGCATCTGTTCAACCATGAGATCCATCATCGCGGCCAGGTCCATGCCATGTTGACGGCGGCCGGCGAGGATACCGACATCTGACTGATATTGCGGCAAGAAAAGCTGGCCAGCTGATCAGGGGCCGCAGGTACGGTCGAACACCATCACGTTGACGGCGCCAGGCGCGCGGCGCCAGCAGGGCTGGCCGGCGAAGGCCTCGCGCAACAACCCGGAGGTTGCGCGACTGGCGCCATCCTGCTCCAGCAATGCCAGCACCGCGCGTGGAAAGTCTTTCGCCCGCAACCGGATGTTTTCTGGAGTTTCCTGCTGGCCTACGACCAGCATCGGTAGCCAGTCCGGCGCCTCGGCCGCGAAGGCACCGGGCACGCCGACCCCGTCATTGCCGGCCGGCAGCAGCACGACGCCGTCCGGCCAAGCGAGGGAAGCGGCGAGTGACGCGGTGGTGCGGGCGGGCTGCATGGTTTCGTTCCGCGTCAGTAAACCGGCCAGGGAAGCTGTCTGGATCGCCAGCACCAGAACGGTGATCGGCAGCGCCAGGCGTTTGGGCAACGTTGCCAGGCTGCCGGCGAGCAGCAATGCCGCGAAGGGCACGCTAAAGGATAGATAACGAAGCTCGATCGGGGTGGTGTTGAAGATCAACCCGAGGGCTACCAACCCGAGCGGCGGCGCTGCCACTGCCATGGCGAGCAGCAGCCGGGCGTTGGGCCGCGCCAGGCCCCGCCAGCGCCAGACAATCAGCGCGGACAGGGCGGCGAGCACGCCGCCGAGCACACCGGCAACGATCGGGCGCAACCCGGCACCAACATAGAGCGGGAGTCCGCCGAACATGGCGCCGGCACCGAAGCGTGCCAGCAACGCCACGCCGTGAATCGCGTCAAAGGGCGGAAACTGTCCGATCCGGGTGCCGTGCTGGGCGGCGAGAAAGAAAAAGTCAGCCGGCAGGAACAACGCGAACCCCAACCCGGCGGCAAGCCACAAGCCGATCGATCGGGGTTGGCGGATCAACAGCCAAAGCATCGCGGCCACGGCGACGAACACCGCAAGATAGTTGGTGAAGGAAGCGGCGCCGAGCGCCAACCCGCCGGCCAAGGCGGCCAGCCGGTCGCGCCTGCCCTCGGCGCGCAGCAGCAGCGCCACGCCGCACAGGGTAAACAACTGGGCCAGCGCAAAGCCGCGGGCGATGGCGCCGGTGTAGACGAAGCCGTAGCAGCCGAGGGTGAAAAGCATTGGCAGGGCTGGGCGAATGCGCGCGCTGCGGGCGATCTGGCCAACCACGACCAATGACAGCAACGCGAACAGCACCGACATCAGGCGCATCGGCACAAGGTTCGGCCCGAACAAGTTGCGCCAGATATGCGCCGCCCAGAAATACGCCGGCGGATGAACGTCGGTGGCGCGCAGATCTTGGGCGACGGCGGAAAAGCCGCTGGAGCTGGCGTGCATGGCCCTCGCCTCCGCCCCGGTGAAGGCGGTTTGCGGCCAGGTTGGCCGAACGATGCCGGCGACCAGCTGCATTGTGTACTGCTCGTCGTATTCGGCGCCCCGGCACAGGACCGCCGCGGTCAGAAGCATCGCGCCGAGCCAAAGCACGGCGAGGCACGGCAGCCATGGTTGCAGTCGTAACGGCGTTACTATGAGGGCGGACATGGCGGCTGGTTGCATCCGAAAGAATGCGCCGTAACTCTCCTGGCGGAACGCGTCAAGGTAGTATTATGTTTGTATGCTACAACCTTGGTGAGGACGATTGCAGCTTCTGTTCATCGTGCTGGCGCTGCTCGGCGGACCGCCGGCATGGGCCGAGACCGCGTCGGCACCGCAAGTTGGGCCGCCCGGCATGCTGGCGCGCGGGGTCAACCTGACCAACTGGTTCCGTTTTCCCGCCAGCACCGATCCGGCGGCACTGGGTCGCTACCTTCCTGACAGCGCCATTCTCGACATCAGGCGCGCCGGGTTCGGCTTCGTGCGGCTGGCAGTCCAGCCGGAGATCGTCGCCTACTCGGCCGGGCTGTCGGCGCTGATCACGGCGATCGGCCGGCTACGGCATGCTGGCCTCGCCGTGATCGTCGAACCGCATCCGGCGCGGTGGCAACTCGAAACCAGCGCCAGCGACCGTGCCGCGTTGCTCGGCTTCTGGCATGCGCTGGCGCCTGCCTTGGCCCGGTTTGGTCCTGAGTCGGTATTGCCGGAAATCCTCAACGAGCCGGTGTTCGCCGGCGATGCGGAGGGCTGGGCGCGGCTGCAGGCCTTGGTGCTGGCGGAAATAAGAAGGTCCCTGCCCCGGCACATCGTCATTCTGACCGGCAATGACTGGGGCAGCCTCAACGGCCTGCTTGACGTGTCCGGTGATGCGCCGGCGAACACGGTCTACTCGTTTCATTTCTACGATCCTCCGGAGCTGACGGCGCTCGCCGCCTACCGGCCTGGCCTCGACCGCGCGGCACTGGCGCGGCTGCCGTTCCCACTGGCCGAACCTGGCTGCGGCATGGCGGCCGCGAGCGCGGGCGACCGGGCCACAGGCGACCTGATCCGCTACGTCTGCGCCCTGCCGCAGGACAGACCCAGCCGGCGTTTTGCCGCCGCCGCCGAGTGGGGCCGGCGCCACCATGCCCCCGTGCTGCTCGGCGAGTTCGGCGCCAGCCGGCAGCTCAACGCCCCTGCCCGACTGGCCTGGCTGCGCGCCGTTCGCCTCGCCGCCGAGCAGCAAGGCATCGGCTGGGCGCTGTGGGGCTATGACGACAGCATGGGTTTCGATGTAACCCGGCCCCCCGGGGATCACCCAAAGCTTAATGCCGGCGTGCTCGAGGCGTTGGGGCTGACGCCATAGGCTGAAGGTATGCGCCCTGCCCTAACCCGCTGAGACTCTATCTGTGAATGACGTCGCAATGAACCACAGTGCGATGTCCGCCTCGGGTGGAGACTGAGTGAAAAATGGATGCGGCGTCGTGGTAGATATAAACTTATTCTGCGCCGCGCTCGGGGGACGATGTCGCCAACCTGCGCGGTGTGGACAAAAGCTGCGGCAGCCGGGTGATCTACCAGGGGCGCGACCTGCTGCGCGGCGGGGCTAGCGCTGCTGCATGCCCGGCGCCAACGGTTGTACGGCGGCTATACGGAATACGTCGCGCGAACCGGGCAGAAGGCGCCGGAGCTGCACGCCTGTGCAAGGTGGGCGCTGAAACGCTTCGCCCGTTTATGTGCCGGTGACTTTAGGTGCGCCCCGGGCGCATGGCACGGACACTTGCTCTCGGACGCTTGCTCTCGGACGGGGCAGCCCGTCATACAAGCGCCAGCAGGTTGTCCGGAATTGGAACCGGGTCCGCCGGCACCAGGGTGGCCACGGAGACATGCGGCCAGCTCAGCCCGGCGAAGTTCAGGATCACCTTCTGCGAATACTGGATCTGGGTGGTCTCCACCGTCACAGTGCCGCCCGGGAACTTTTTGCCTGGCTTGAACGGAATGGAGGCGATGAAGGTCGGCTGAACCGGAACCGGTGGGTTCGTCTGCACCGGCCTCAGCACCACCGGCGGCGACCCGGCGTGCAATTCTGGCACCGCCACCTGATAGGTCACGGTCTCGATCCAAAAGATCGCGTCCATCTGTGTCCCCTGCGCGTTCGGCCCGTTGCCGGTGGGCGGCGGGTTAGGGACGCCGTTGAGGAAGGCGATGCTGGCCGTTCCGCCCCCGAATGGCGGGGTGATGGCCGGCGGCGGATTGGTGGACGGCGTGGCCGGCGGCAGCGGTCCCTCCGCCAGCGGCAACCCCGGATTGGTCGAGATGAAGATCACCGACGTTTGCGTGATATTCTGATGGGCGATGTGGTTGCGCAACACCGTCGTCGGGTCGGTCAGCATGGGCTGCGTGATGGTCCCCGCCGCGATGAAGCCGGTCAGGTCCTGCGGGATACGCGGAGTGGTCTTGTTGGCGGCGGTCTGGCTTGGGAACGGGACCTTGTTGTTGGGCTGTCCGCCAACGAACGGCGTGATCCCGACCGGGTTCAGCACCGGACCGCCGGGCACGGTGATGAACAGGGTGCCCTGGGCGTTGATCGTCGTCCCGTGCGGGATCGAGGCCATGCGCGCCAGCGTCACCGGCTCATTCGGCGCCGTGGTGGCGGGTACGGCGAGCCACATTCCGGGTTCGAAGTGGATGCCGGTGGCGGGCAGCGTGGTGACGTCGTTCACGGTCTGCAGATAGGGCACGCCGTTCAGGAAGATGTCGCCCTCCGCGCCCGACCCGCGGTTCGGCACGTTGCCGAGGCTGCTCGAGAACGATAGCGTCTCCTCCGTCAGGTTCAGCTCGAGCACGTTGTCGGAGGTTATGGGCGGCGTGAACCGGGTCGGCGTCTTGGTGTTGTCCGGTCGGAAGATCGTGTTGAAGCCCTTGCCCCGCCAGTTGCCGGTGAAGGCGGAGAGCGGCCCGAGGTCGGCGAACGGCGGGCGGGCGGGCGGGTGTCAGATGCAGCGCCAACGGCACAAGCCCTGGCGGCCCTGCGTCCGGGTTGCGAACCTCGTTGATCTTGAACTCCGCGGGCCCGGACAGCGCGCGTGCGAATGCGGCAGGATCGGCCATATCGTGCTCTCCCAGAGGGCTGGTGGACTGCTCAGGCAGGTCGCCGCGCCTCACGTTATGAATATTACGAATACGATATAAGATTAGTTATACAAAAGGGCGTGAGGCTGGCTTCGAAGGCTGGTGATGGGGACGGGTCAACGCTATCGCGAATACGCAAGGTTAAGTGCGGGGGAAACCAGGAGACGATGCAATGATCACGACCTTCTTCATGCCGACCCGCATCGTCGCCGGCGCCGGATCGCTGGCCACCATCGGAGCCGTCGCGCGCGACCTGAACATGTCGCGGGTGCTCGTGGTGTCGGACCCGGTGATCTCGGCGCAGGCGTTCCATGCCGCGGCACTGGCCTCGCTCGGCGAGGCTGGGATCGCCCTGTCCCGCTTCGACGAATGCGGCATCGACGCCCGGTGCTCGCACATTGACGCGCAGGGCAACCGGGTTCGGCGCGAAGGCATCGATGGCGTGATCTGCATCGGCGGCGGCTCGGTGATGTGCACCGGCAAGGGCATCGCCATCGTCGCCACCAACCACAGGCCGATGCGCGACTGCACCGGCGTCGGCCAGTTCGACCGCCGTGCTCTGCCGATGATCATGGTGCCGACGACCGCGGGCTCGGGCTCGGAGGTATCGCAATGGACCATCGTCAAAGACGAGGAACGCCACCTAAAACTCTTGGGCGGCGGTCCGCTGAGTTTCCCGGACGCGGCGATCCTAGATCCGGTGACGTTGGACTCGCTGCCAATGCGCGTGGCGGCCCTGCCGGCGGTGGACGCGCTGACGCACGGCGTCGAGGCATATCTCAGCGCCATCGCCTCGCCGCTCACCGACGCGATCGCGCTCGGCGCCATCGGGCAGCAGTACGGATCACTGCGGGCATCGATCAACTCGGACGATGCGGCCGCCCGCGAGGCGAACCTCATCGCCTCCTGCATGGCCAACATCGCCTGCGGTAATGCGCGGTTGGGCCACGGCCACGCCCTGTCGTTGCCGCTGGAGGGCCATCTCGACCTACCGCATCCTTACGGCGTCGGTGTCCTGCTGCCGCACGTCATCGCATTCAACCTCGCCGTGCTGCCGGACAAGGTCAGGCCGCTGGCCCAGGCGCTCGGGGTCGAGGCCGTCGGGCTGACGCGGACCGCGATGATCGCGGCCTGTGCCGACAGCATCCGTTCGCTGTATGCAGATATCGGGTTCCCGATCCGGCTCACCGACGACCAGCTGCCAGCATCACGGGTGCGCGAGATGGCCGCGCGCGCGGTGCCTGGGCTCTACGCGGGGATCGCCGCCCAGGATTTTGATCCCGCGACCGCCGGCGACCACACGCTGATCGCCTGCCCCTCGGCCCGCAAGATGACGGTGTCGCAGGCGCAGGCGATGCTCGAACGCTGCCTCGGATGAGCGCGCCATGAGGATCCTCAGCAACAACACCTCGCCCTACGCCCGCATCGCGCTGTCGGAAAAGGGATCTGATCCGACCGCCACGCAATTCTTCAATCCGTGGAACGACGATCCGGTGCTGCTCGCCTTCAACCCAGCGGCGCGGGTGCCGACGCTGGAAACCGACGTCGGCCTGCCGATCACCGAGAGCCTGCTGATCCTGCTTTGGCTGGAACACAAGGTGCCCGAGCTCTCGCTGCTGGAAGGTCCGGTCGGTCTGGTGATCGCGCAGGCCGGCCGCGCCGTGGGCGTCATCGACGCGATGGCCAACATTGTCACCGGCGTGATGCGGATGGACCCGGACTGGGGCGAGACACGCGTCGGGCTGCGGCGCCGGCGCTCCGTCGTCAACGGTCTGCGCGACCTTAAGGCCGATCCGCCGGCCTATCGGCACGGCGCGCCGAATGTCGCCGTCATCACGGCGGTCGTGGCGATCGACTACCTGCGGCTGCGCCTCGGGGAGGCGTCGTGGGTGGAGCCAACGCCGGCGCTCGACGCTCTGCGCGCGTCGATCGCGCAGCGCCCCACCTTCGCCGCCACCGAGCCCTATCTGTAGCAGCCAGAAACCAACCGCCCACAAACCGATCAAGGGAGAACCGGCATGTCCACATCGAAGGCCAACAAGCAGCTGGCCCGCGACTACTTCACCGCCTTCCTGGCCGCCGACGAGACCTGGTGGCACGCCCATATCGCGGCCGATTTCCGGCGCCACGATCCCGGCCTACCGTTTGAGGTCGTCGGGCCCGAAGGCGTGCGCCAGCTCGCCGACGCGCTGCTGCCGGGCATCCCCGACCTCGAATTACCGATCGAGGACATGATCGCCGAGGGCGACAAGGTGCTGGTGCGGCTGCGGGTGCGCGGCACGCATGGCGGCGAGCTGATGGGCATCCCCGCCACCGGACGCAGGATCGACATCGGCGTGCTCGACCTGTTCCAGTTCCGCGACGACCGGCTGGTCGAGCACTGGGCGATGCTCGACAATCTCGGCCTGCTGCGCCAACTCGGCGTCACGACCATCTAAAGCCGCCGGAATCAAGTGCCGGCAAACGGGAGGTTGAACCAATGTCACAGGTTATCCTGCACCACTACGGCCTGTCGCCGTTCTCCGAGAAAATCCGGCTGGCCCTGGGCATCAAGGGCCTGACGTGGGGCTCGGTCGATATCCCGCCGGCGCCGCCGCGCCCGCTGCTGGTGCCGATGACCGGCGGCTACCGCCGCACGCCGGTGCTGCAGGTCGGCGCCGACCTCTTTTGCGACACCAACATCATCCTGCCGGCGCTGGACCGGCTGTATCCCGAGCCGCCCCTCTATCCCTCGGAATTTGGCGACCTGGCAAAGGCGTTGTCGTTCAACTGGGAACGCACGGTGTGGATCCCAGTGATCGGCATCCTGGTGCATTTCCTGGGTGACCTGCCGGCGGACTTCCTCAAGGACCGCAAGGACGGCTACCTCTACATCGACATCTCCAAGGCGGCGATGGAGCCGGAGTTCGAGGTCAACGTGCAGCGCGTGCGGGCGCAGCTCGCGTGGCTGAAGGCAGCGTTGGCCGACGGCCGCAGGTTCCTGCTCGGCGACGCGCCGGGCGCGCTGGACCTCGGCTACTACCATCCGATCTCGCTGATCCGGAAGAACAGCCCTCCCGCTGAGGTCGATGACCTGCTCGGGCTCGCGCCGATCCTGCCCTGGTATGACCGCATGACCGGCCTCGGCCATGGCAGGCCGTCTGAACTCGCGGCCGAGGCGGCGCTCGCGATCGCCAGGGACGCAACGCCCGCGCCAGTGACCCATATCGCGCCGGATGCCGGATCTTTCGGCCTGCGGCCTGGCGCGGCCGTCATCGTGACACCTGACGACAACGCCAAGGTGCCGGTATCAGGCACGCTCGTCGCCGCCAATGAAACCGAGATCATCCTGCACCGCCACGACCCGCAGGCCGGCGACATTCATCTCCACTTCCCCTACGCCGGTTTCGAGATGCGGGCCGCGTAGCCACTTGCAAAGGGCTCCCCCGAACGCCGAACGATCGACGCGCAGTCGGCCGTTCGAACCCCATACTTAACGGACGCGCACCCGGGCGCTTCCCAATGCTTGAAAGTAGGGGCGGGGTAGCAGGCGGAGCAGGCAAAAGTTCCGACTCGCCGTCTTCGGCCAGTTGGAATGCCTGCCGAGGGAGAGCCCCAGCCTTTCTTCTAATGCCGCACAAACGCCAAAATAACTTCAGTCGCAACTAGCGCCAAAATCAGAAACTCCATCAGCTCGCCGCGGCGCCCTGCGGCTTCGTCGTTCAGTGCAATGTAGGTGTCGCGCATGATCGCGAGCTTGCGGCCGACCGCGACCTCCACCATCCGCACGCGGAACAGTTCCAGCGCGGCGCCGTAGATGCGGGCGAGGTAGACGTCCTCGGTGACCTGCAGCGCGTTGTCGACCTTCTCCGTAAGCTCGGTGACCTCGGCCACCATGGTGTAGAGCCGGCGGGCGAGGTTGGCGAAGCGACGGGAGGAAAACGACAGGTGAGTGCCTCGGGCTGCCTCGACCAGGTCGTACATGCGCGGCAGCTCAGCATCGAGCATCTCGTCGTAGTATCGCAGTTCGAGCAGCTGGGCGTTGGCGACCTCAATCACGTCCATCACGTCGCTGTCGCCGCGCGGCTCGTAGATGAAGGCGCGGTCCCAGGTCAGCACCACGAGGTCGTCGGTGTAATAGGAGAAGCGCTGGCGCATCAGTTCGGCCCGCGCGCTGTCCGAGAGTTTTCGGGTTTCGCCGGAGAGGAAGGCGGGCAGGTCGATGCGGCTTTGGAGGTCGGCGGCGGTGAGGTTCTGGGAGAATTTTTGCACGTAGCCGACGATGTAGTCTTCCTCGTAGGCCGATGGCACCGGGCGCGACAGGGCCGCTCCGAGCACCGTGGTGACCTGAGCGAGCCAGTCCTGCCAGATCTTCGATGGCGCCTGCGGCCCGACCGAGCTATCGACGGCGTCGTGCAGGGCGACGAAATCAGTCCAGGGAAGGTCGTCGGCGCTGACCCGGAGGGCAAAGGACAGAACACCGAAGTCGAACAGCCGGGCGGAGACGCTAGCCTGAAGGATGCGGCCGCCGACCTCGACGGGGACCGGATCCAGGGCCAGCACCAGGGGCGGCACGCCGAAGCCCATTGCTTTGGGCGGCGTCGTCGACAGCCGCGACCGGCTGGCGACGCGCGATTGCCGGGCCCAGATCGTCTCCGCCTTGACCAGGTCGATCTCGTGCGCGACGTCGAACAGGCGGAAGGCGATGATGGCGCCGGATGCCACGCGCAGTTCCGGCGTGGCGGCATTCCGAGACGTCTCGAGCTGGAGGTCGATAGCGCTCATGGCGTCAACGATCGGTCAATCGCAGCTCGATGCGGCGGTTGCGCGCGAATGCCTCCGGCGAGTCGCCGGCGTCGAGCGGCTGGTTGTCGGCAAAGCCAGTCGCGGCGAGGTGGGTCGGATCGACACCGTTGTCGATCAGCAGCTTGACCACGGTGATGGCCCGCTCTGCTGATAGCTCCCAGTTCGAGGCGAAGGCGGTGCCGGTGGTCGGCCGACGGTCGGCGTGGCCATCGACCCGCAGCACCCAGTTGAGGTTCTTTGGGATCTTCCCGGCGATGTCGCGGATCGTGCCGGCGAGCTTGCGGATTTCCTCGATGCCGGCTGGGCTCATCTCGGCGCTGCCGATCGGGAACAGCACCTCGGACTGGAACACGAACCGATCGCCGACCACCTGGATGCCGGATTGCCCGGCCAGCACCTCACGTAGCCGGCCGAAGAAATCGCTGCGGTAGCGTTGCAGCTCCTCGACCTTGGCCGCCAGAGCGGTGTTCAGCCGCACGCCGAGGTTAGAAATCTGAGCATCCTTGTCGCGTCCGGCCGTCTCGGCGAGGTTCAGCGCCTGTGAAACCTGGCCCATCTGCAGCCGCAACTCGTCGAGCTGCCGGTTCATCAGCGCGATCTGTGCCCGGGCACTGTCGGACAGCTTCCTCTCGTCGGCCAACGCGGCGTTGGCGGCGGCACGCAATTGCGCCTCGGTCAGGCTGCGCCCGGCGGCCTCGCGCGCCTGCTTTTCCAGCTCGTCGCGCAACGCACCCAGCGCCCGGACCTGGTCGACCAGCTGCTGGGCACTGGATTTCGATTGCAGGTCGGCATCCGCCAGCCGCGCGGCGTCCGACGCGCGCGCCGCCGCCGCGGCATCGCGATCGGCCGTCACGCGAGAGAAATCCAGGCGCAGTGCCGCAAGATCGCGCGTGCCGGCATCCCGTGCCGCGGTGGCCGTCGCCAGCTGCTGGGTCAAACGAGCCACCGACCCGCCCAGCTCGGACGTCTTGCCGCGCTCCAGCGCCAGCATGTCGGAAAGCTCCGACAGCTGCTGGTTGACGCGGTCCAGCGCGCGCTCCCGGCCCGATAAGGCGACCGACAGAAAGCCCTGCGCCAGCACGAACACCAGCAGCACGAAGATGATAACCATGAGCAACGTCGACAACGCATCGACATAGCCGGGCCAGGCATCCAACCCATTGCCGCTACCGCGCCGCCGCGCCATTCACCACCGTCCCATAGTTTGTAACGCCGTAGGCAAGAAAGCATGGGGCTCTGCCCCAAACCCCGCCAAGAGGCAGTCGCCCCTTGTAACCCTTCCCTTAAGGGATGCGCGCCCGGGCGCGGTCAGGGGCATAGCCCCAACCTATCCTTCTGCCTACGGCGTCCGGGCACCAGCGCCCAGATTGGCAACGGTGCGGGTCAGGATACGCAGGTCTGAGCGCAATTCGGAGGTGGACTGGGAACGGCTTTGCTCAGCTTCGGTCAGCAACCGCGACAGCATCAGCTCGATGTTGCGCAGGTGGGCGCGGGCCACGTCATCACCAGCATTTTCGTTGGGGGCAAACCGCGTTTCGGTGAGTTTGGCCAAGGCTGGGGCGAGTGCCACCTGGCCTTCGCCGATGCGCAGCATGAGCTGCTGGCTGGCGCGCAGGGTGTCGGTCAGGCCGCCCATGCGCTCGGCGAGCTGAGCGATGGCTTGGCCGGTTTGTTGACTGCGTTCCTCGCCGCGGGTGAGCACACGTTGTAGCTGTTCCATGTTCTCGGCGGTTTGTTCGAGCAGCGCCTGGACGTAGGCGGGGACCGAGCCCTCGCCTTCCGCCAGCACGCCGGAGGACAGACGGGTCAGGCCGGCGAGCCATTCTTCCAGCTCGTTGAAGAAGCGATTTTGCGCCTGGCCGGCAGTGAGGTCGAGGAAGCCCAGCACCAGCGCGCCGGCGAGGCCGAACATCGAGGCGCTGAAGGCGGTGCCCATGCCGGCAATCGGTTTGACCAGGCCGGACTTGAGCTGCTCGAACATAAGGTTGACGTCGCCCGAGCCGACCGACATCGAGCCGATCACTTCCGATACCGAGCCCACGGTTTTCAGTAGGCCCCAGAAGGTGCCGAGTAGGCCGAGGAAGATCAGCAGCCCGGTCATGTAACGGGACAGCTCGCGGCTTTCGTCGAGGCGCGAGTCGATGCCGTCGAGCAGGCTGCGCATGGCGCCGGCAGACAGGGTGAAGCGGCGGCCCTGCCCATGCTGGCTGTCGCGCGACGACAGCATGCTGGCCATCGGCGCCAGCAGTTTTGGCGGCGTGGCCTGTTCCAGGGTGCCGCCCTGGCGGGCGCGCTGGAAATTATCGAGCCAAGCGACTTCAGGCGTGAGGCGCATGACTTGGCCAAGGTTCCAGGCGATGCCGATTGCCAGAACGAGGAGGATGAAGCTGTTGAGGACGGGGTTGTTGAGGAAGGCGTTGAGCAGCGGCTGCCACAGCAGAGAAAGCATCGCCAGCACGAGGACGATGAACACGACCATGCGCAGAAGGTAGTTGCGCGGCTCGGTCACGGGGCCGGCGATCCGGCGTTGGCGCCGAGTGCGGTGACATCGGCTCGATCGGCAGGTCCGGTGCCGGAGGCGGTGCCGAGCGCGCGGATGTAGATCCTGGACGACGGCACGCCGGCGTTCATCAGCACGCTGCGCACCGCGAGGCCGCGCGACAGGGACAACCGCCGCGCGGTTGAGGGATCGTCGGCCTTGCCGGCCGAGTAGGCCTGGACGTTGAAGGTCAGGGCCTCGGATTGCGGCACGGTTTGAAGGAAATCCTTGAGTGCCGCTTCACTGGTCGGGCTGAGTTCGCCGGCGCCGTCACCGAAGGTGACACGTAGGCCGCCGGCGAACGGTACGGCGTTACCCTTTGCGCTTGCCGAGACCGGCGGCGGTATCAGGGGTGGGCCCGGCTGCGGCGTTGGTGTGGGCAAGGCTGTCAGGTTTGCGGCGGCTGGCGGGGTTGTCGGCAGGGGCGGCGGCGTTCTTGGCGGAGGTTGGGGGGGTGCCGGATGTGCGATCCTGGCGCCGTCGACGGGTTTTGCGGGTGGCTTTTTAGCGATGGCGGGTTTTGTCGGGTTGGGTTTGCGCTGCGCGGGCGTGGGCGACGGTGGCGGGGCTGGAGCCGGTGGCATCGCTTCCAGCGCCTTCAGATCAACCGTCACCTGAGCCAGAGCCGGCGTGACGCTGCCCAACGCGAACGGCGCAACAACCAGAAGGACGGCCGCGGGGAAAAGAATTTGGTGCATACGGGTCGGCACCCTAACGGACGGAGGCGGTGTGCTCAACCTTGGCCCGGGTTTCAGCCGCCGCGCATCGCGGACTGACCGTCGATCACCGCCGCCAACAGCTTTTCATACAAATGCGGGTTGCAGGCGACCACGTTGCCGGTGTCGCGCGGCTCGCCGCCGGCGGGGTCGTTGGCGTAGCCCCCGGCCTCACGCACCAGCAGCAGGCCCGATGCCATGTCCCAGCGCTGGATGCCGAGCTCCCAGTAGCCGTCATAGCGGCCGGCCGCGACCCAGGCGAGGTCGAGCGCCGCGGCGCCGAACCGACGGATGCCGGCGACCTGCGGCATCAGCGCGCCCAACGTGCGGGCGAATGCCAACCGCCGGCCGGGATCGACCGCGGCGAACGGGATGCCGGTGGCGAACACCGCGTCCTTGAACTCGCGCCGTGCCGAGACCCGCAGCCGGCGCTCGTTGAGAAAGGCGCCGCCGCCTTTTTCGGCCCAGAACAGCTCGTCCACCGCAGGCGCGTAGACCATGCCGGCGGTGAGTTCGGAGCTGCCGTCCGGCAGCCGCCGCTCGAGCGCGATCGAGATGCCCCAGTGAGGGATGCCGTGCAGGAAGTTGGTTGTGCCGTCAAGCGGATCGACCACCCAGCGCCACGCCCAGTTGTCGGAACCGGATGCGCCGGATTCCTCCATCAGGAAGGCGTAGCCGGGTCGCGCCTTGGTGAGCTCCTCCCGCAGGATAGCCTCGGCGCGCAGGTCGGCCTGGGAGACGAAGTCGGAGGGTCCCTTGACGCTGACCTGGAGCTGCTCGACCTCGTTGAAATCCCGCAACAGGCGCTTGGCGGCCTTTTGAGCGGCGTTGGCCATCACCGTCATGTGGGGGGAGAGGCGAAGCGCCATCCGAGACGTTCCGGCTACTTCCGCGCCCGCTCAACATAGGTCGCGTCCTCAGTGCGCACGACGATACGCTCCCCGGCCTCGATGAACGGCGGCACGTCGGTCTTGACCCCGTTGGACAGCCGCGCCGGCTTGTAGGAGGAGGAGGCGGTCTGGCCTTTGACCACTGGATCGGCCTCGATGACCTCCAGGATGACGGTGGCGGGCAGGTGGACTGCGACCACGTCGCCTTCGACTAGGTCGCACTCGACCTTCATGTTGTCCTGCAAAAACGGCGCGGCCTCGCCCAGCAGCGCCAGGGGCACGATGGTCTGCTCGAAAGTGAGGTCGTCCAGCAGCACGATGTTGTCGCCGTCGGCGTACGAGTAGGTGAAATCCTTGTTGTCGGTCATCAGCCGCTCGACCGTGTCGGCGGTGCGCCAGCGCTCGTTGGTCTTGTTGCCGGTGCGCAGATTGCGCATTTCGACCTGGATGAAGGCGCCGCCCTTGCCCGGGGTGATGATCTGCTGCTTCAGCACCGTCCACCGATTGCCTTCGTGCTCTATCACCTGGCCGGCACGGATGAGGTTCGCCTGCTGCTTCATCGGGAGCGCTCGTCTGGTAAATTTTGGGGCTGCGGGTGTCTAGACCGAAGTGTTTGGCGCGGCAAGTTTGTGTGAAACTTCGGATGGGTCCCGCACAGTGTCGCCGTCCAGGTAATCCGGCCCGATCGGCACTTTGCCATGGCCGCCGGGGATGTCGAGCACGTAGGTCGGCCAGGCGAGGCCAGTAACGCGGCCGCGGAGCGCGGCGAGCAGCGCGCGGCCGGTTTCGATCGGCACGTGAAACCGCGCCGTCCCAGGGGCGGCGTCAAGCTGGTGCAGGTAATAGGGCTTTATGCGGGCCGCCAGCATGGCCCGGAATAGGCTTTCCAGCGCCTCGACACTGTCGTTGACGCCGGCGAGCAGTACCGACTGGCCGAGGACCGGAATCCCCCGCAGTTGCACCCGGCGCAGCGCCTCACGCGCCGCCGGGGTGAATTCGCGCGAGGAATTGGCGTGGACCACCAGCCAGAGCGGCGTCTCGGTCACCATCGCGTCCGCCAGCACTTCGGTCAGAACCGAGGGGTCGGCCACCGGCACGCGCGAGTGGATGCGCAGCGTCTGAATGTGCGGGATCGCCGACAGGGCGGACAGGATCGCTTTCAGGCGCCGCGGCGACAGCATCAGCGGATCGCCGCCGGTCAGGATGATCTCGGTGACCGCCGGCCTTGCGGCGAACCAGGCGTAAGCGTCTTTCAGCTCGGCGTCGGTCAGCAGCCCGCCATCGGGGCCGACATGCTCGCGCCGGAAACAGAACCGGCAATAGACCGGGCAGATCAGCAACGGCTTCAGCAACGCACGGTCCGGATAGCGGTGCACGACGCCGCGGATCGGCGATAGGGCATCGTCGCCGATCGGATCGGCGCGCTCGTGGGCGGCGGTGGTCAGCTCGGCAACGTCGGGGATGAACTGCCGGCCGATCGGGTCGTCCGGGTGCTCGATCAACGCCTGCATCGCGAGCGGGATCGCCACGGCGTAGCGTTGCTCCACCGTGGTGATGGCTTGCAGCTTGGTGGCATCGATCAGGCTGGCTTTCAGGAGGTCAGCGGCAGTGCGCAGAAGGCCAGGGCTCTGCCCTGCCCTCCCCAAAGGGAGCGCCCTTGGATGCGCCTTAGTTAAGGAGATGGTTCTCAAAGGCTTGCCTTTGATGGGGTCCAGGGGCAGAGCCCTTGGCCTTGCTGTGCTTCACGCGGTCTTAAGGGTCACACTTCCATGCCGCAACCTAATTGGCACCCGGATCAGCTCTCTGCCCGGCTACCCGCGCTGCGCCGGCGCGAACGGCTAATGGCGGCAACTCGGGCGTTCTTCTCCAGCCGCAAGTTTCTGGAAGTGGAAACCCCGTATGCGGTAACGGCGCCAGGGGAGGAAGTGCATCTGCGGCCGTTCCGGACCGGGCGGCATTGGCTGCACACCTCGCCCGAGTTCGCCATGAAGCGGCTGCTGGTGGCCGATGCCGGGCCGATCTTCCAGATCGCGCGGGTCTGGCGCGACGAGCCGGCGAGCCCGCTGCACTCGGCAGAGTTCTCGATGCTGGAATGGTATCAGCCCGGCGCCTCGATGGCGGCGCTGATGGACACGACGGAAGACTACCTGCGCGCGGTGCTGGCACCGGTTGTGACCTGCCGGGGCGTCACCACCGACCTCGCGCGGTTCGACCGGCTGACGGTTGCGGAGGCGTTCCGCCGTTACGTCGGCGCCGACCTGTTGGCGACGGCGGACGATGCGCCGGCGCTGGCGGCAACGGCGGGGATGCAGCTGCGCGATGGCGAGGGTTGGGAGGATCTGTTTTTCCGGCTGCTGCTGGACAAGATCGAGCCCGAGCTTGGCCGCGACAATCCGACGTTCCTCACCCACTGGCCGGCGGCGCAGGCGGCGCTGGCGCGGCGCGATCCGACCGATCCGCGCGTCGCCGAGCGTTTCGAGCTTTTTCTCTGTGGCATCGAACTGGGGAATGCCTTCGTCGAGCTTACCGACGCGGCCGAGCAGCGCGCGCGGTTCGTGGCCGACCGCGCCCGGCGGCAAGCCCTGTATGGTGCCGGCCCGCCGCTCGACTGGCCAATGGACGAGGATTTCCTGCGCGCTCTGGAGCACGGCATGCCACCCTGCGCCGGCATCGCGATCGGCTTCGACCGGCTGGCGATGATCGCCGCCGGCGTGCATCGTATCCAGGACGTGCTTTGGCTGCCGGAATAAGGAAGTTATGACGATGCGCTGCACTCTGCTTGTCGGCGTCCTCCTGGCGGTCGCCGGCTGCGAGCCGGGGGTCAGCCGGGCGACCTATCTCGGCCAGTTCATCGGCCTTACCGAGCCGGAGCTGATCGCGGCCGTAGGCGTGCCGGTGCGCAGCATCGAGAGCGGCGGGGTCAAGTTCCTGGCCTATAGCGATCGACGGGTGGACATCATTCCCGGCAGCCCTGGATTTCCGGGTTACGGTCCGCCGTTCGGTCCTTACGGCTATGGCGGCGGCTATGGTTTCGGTGGCTTGCCGCCGCAGGCGATCGAGCGCGATTGCGAGACGACCTTCGAGCTGGTCGACAACCG
>JAYTTA010000268.1:0-6427 GCA_043745345.1 Acetobacteraceae bacterium
GTCCCGGAAAAACCATTTCGCGGATTGCCAGCGCCGCACTCCATCTTGCTCGACCCGGCGCAACGGCAGCACGTTGCCGACCGGGGCCGCCAGCCCCTGGTTAAAAACACGCACCATCCGGGCGCGCTCCATTGGATCACGGAGCTTGCTGTCCTCGACCGTGACGTTGGCCGGCAACCTGTGTTCTTTCCACAGGTAGTAATGCACGTCTTCATGCACGGACAGCACCAGCGACGGATCGATCTGAAGCCGCTCGGCCAGCGCCTTGGCGAACCGTCCGGCATCGCCGGCATTCGCCGTCCCGGTATCGTTGTCTGAGGCGAGCAGGGCCGGATCGTTCCACACTGTCTCGCCGTCCGCGCGCCAATGGGCGTTCAGCGCCCAGCGCGGTAGGGGCTCGCCGGGATACTGCTTGCCCATGTTGTGGGTCAGCGCTGCACCGGGCGCCCACAGGGTGACCAGCCGGCGGATCAGCTTGCCCGCATAGTTCCGCTTGGTCGGGCCGAACGCATCGGTGTTCCACTCCGCCGCACCCTGATCGGTGGCGGCGATGAAGGTCGGCTCGCCGCCCATCGTCAGCCGTAGATCGTGTTCGACCAATGCCCGGTCGACACGGTGGCCTGCGGCCAGGATGTCCTGCCATTGCATCTCGGTGTAAGGCTTGGTGACACGCGGGGTTTCCTTGACCCGCATGACTTCCATGTGAAAGTCGAACTCGACGCCCGAACTCTCGACCACTCCGGTGACCGGCGAGGCCGATCCGGGGTCAGGGCTGGCGGCGAGCGGGATATGCCCCTCACCGGCAAGCAGGCCGGAGGTCGGATCAAGCCCGACCCAGCCGGCACCGGGCAGATAGACCTCCGCCCAGGCGTGCAGATCGGTAAAATCCTGCGTGGGGCCGGCGGCGCCTTCGACCGGCACGACGTCGGCGGTGAGCTGGATCAGGTAGCCCGAGACGAACCGCGCCGCGTAGCCGAGATGGCGCAGCAGCTGAACCAGTAGCCAGGAGGAATCGCGGCACGAGCCGCGCGCCTCAGCCAGCACGCGTTCGGGCTCCCACACCCCCGGCTCCATGCGCGTGATATAGGCAACATGGCCGTAGATGCGTCGGTTGACGTCGATCAGCTTGTCGATGTTTCGGACTTCGTCGCGCGGTATATTGGCCAGCATGGTGGCAAGCAACGGTCCAGGCGGCATGACGCGGCGATAGGGCGCCAATTCCTCCCGCAGCACCGGATCATAGGTGAACGGCCAGGTCTCGGCTTCAGGCTCAAGGAAAAAATCGAATGGATTGAATGTCGCCATATCGGCGACGAGATCGACCGTGACGTCGAAATGCGACACGCGCTCGGGAAACACCACGCGGGCGAGGAAATTGCCCTGCGGGTCCTGCTGCCAGTTCAGGAAGTGCGGCTTGGGCTCGACGGTCAGAGAATAGGACAGGATGCTGGTTCGCGCATGCGGCGCGGGCCGCAGCCGGATCGTCTGCGGCCCGAGTGCGACCAGCCGATCGTATCGGTAGGAGGTCCGGTGGTTCAGTGCGACATGTATCGACATCATCAACCTTTTCAGCCTGTTGGCTATCCGTAGCATGGCGGCCGAGCGATCGGCCAGCCACATGAGCAAACTGGCAGCCAGTTAACTCCGTCCGGTCGAGGAGCGGTCCAACCAGGGTTGCCGATCACGGTGTCCAGCACCTCAGCAATTAGCAAGATTCCAGCGAGCTTTGGTCAAGCAAGATTCACGCCGCCGGCTGGAACACTTCAACAATCTCTAAATCGTACAAGTTGATTAACTTTAATAAAAATCAATAGAATGGGTAGGCACTCGACCGAGCGATGCTAAAACCTATCGAGCAGTTAGTAACGTATAATTTATGGATATGAGTGTATTCTTTTGGACGATCAGTCTCAGGATTATTTGCTCAGGAGTTAATTGATGCTGCCTTCGTCGATTGCACAAAAGTCCAGCTTCAAAACATTCACGGCCAATTCGGGGCACCCCGGAAATACAATCGAGCCGCCGCCCCCATTGGACCCACCCCTCTCGCTCGTTACCACCGGCTTGCCTTCCACGACCCAACCCACGGCTACACCAGTGACCGCCACGCCCCTGCCCGCCGTAGCGGTCACGAGCTATGGGCCGGCGCCCGGCACCGGGCTGATTGCCGTCGTCAATGCAGCACCATCTGCCCACACACACGTGCTCACGGTCGGCGTCGGCGAAGCCTATGCAACGCTCGCCGCCGCGATCGGCGCTTCCGTCGACGGCGACCTGATCCGGGTGGATGCCGGCACCTACACCAACGATTTCGCCTCGATCCATACCAAGATCACGATCGAGGGCGTCGGCGGCATGGTCAAGCTGGTGGCGACGATCGCGCCGCCCGATCTCAAGGGTATCCTGACCGTCGACAACGACGTGACCATCCGCAACCTAGCGTTCAGCGGCAGCGCGGTTGCCGACGCCGACGGTGGCAACGGCGCCGGCATCCGCTACGAGGGCGGGCAGATGGTTCTGGTCAACGACTCCTTCATCGGCAACCAGGATGGCTTGCTCGCCGTGCCTGTCCTTGGTTATGCTGTCAACACCATCACCATCGATCATAGCCTGTTTTCGGCCAACGGCTCGGGCACCGGTTACACGCACAACCTCTATGTCGGCGCGGTCGATAAACTCACTGTCACCGGCAGCATCTTCGAAAAGGCGATCGTCGGGCACGAGTTCAAAAGCCGGGCGATCGTCAACGACATCGAGAACAACATCTTCCGCGACGGTCCGACCGCGACCGCCAGCTACGACATCGACCTGCCCAACGGCGGCCAGGCGCTGATCAAGAACAACCTGATCGAGAAGGGGCCGATGGCCGAGAACAACTCGGCGATCCATTACGGCGGCGAGGGCATCCCCTATGCCGGATCTTCACTGACCATCGCCGGCAACATCCTGGTCAACGACAAGGGCGCCGGCGCCACTGCGGTGCTCAACCAGACTGGCATCAGCGTCGCCATTACCGCCAACACGATCGTGGGCTTCGCCGCCGCGAGCATTCTGGCCGGCCCGGGCGTTGAGACGAAGAACATCGACGGTAGCGGTGTGACAATCCTCGACAGCACGCTAACCGGCGTGCTGCCGGGCGCGACGACCGTCTACACCGACAATTTGGCGCACAGCATCACGCTGAACGGATCGACCATGGCGGTCCAGGGCGGCGGCGGACGGCTGACGGTCAGCGCGATCGGCGGCCATGTCGTGGCGATCGGTGGCTCCGGCGGCATCGACCTGGTCGAGGGGCCGAGCACCGGCGGCAATTCGTTCACCACCGCGGCCAGTTCGGTCAACAGCCTGCGGGTCAACGGCCAAGACCTGATCGACAGCGAGGGAACCGACCGCATCATCGCCGGCAACGGCAACATCACCGGCCAGATCGAGGGCACCGCGACGATCGACGACGGCTTCAACGACGATAAATGGACCTTGACGGGCACTGCCAAGATCACCGGTCATGGCGGCCGTCCGACGGTCCGGGTCAGCGCTACCGGCAACCTCAAAGTCGACGGCCAGGTCGGCTTCCTCCATGTCATCGGCAATGGCAGCCAGGAACGATACAACGTCGTCCAGGGCGGCACCTCGCAATCCGGCCTGATCATCGGCGGCGCCGTCGACCTGCAACTCTACAGCGGCCGGTTCACCATGGTCACGGCCGCGGGGCCGATCGGCGCGCTGATCCGGATGGGCGCCGGCGACGGCCAGGTCGTCAGCGCCGGCCACGATATCATCTATGCGGGCAGCGGCCAGGAAATCATCATCGTCTCCGGCCAGGCCGAGGTGCATGCCGGCACCGGCGCGCTGTCGGTGTTCGGACGCGGCATCACCGGCGTTGGGGCCACGTTCTATGGCAACGGCGGCAGCTACACGATCGACGGAGACAGCGGTAACATCATCTATTACGGCGGCTCGCTCACCAGCACAGTGCAGGACAGGCTGAGCAACATCACCCTGGTCGGCGGCTCCGGCCTGCTGACGATCAACGGCGGCTCGCGCGCGACGATCACCGGCGGCAGCGGCGGTATCCGCTACACCGCCGGCGCCAGCGAGGGTGCCAACTCGATCTCGACGGCCGCCGGCTCGAAGAACTTCCTCGCCATGTCCGGCGGCAACAACCTGGTCAGTTGGGGCAACGACACCGTCCAGAGCGGCATCGCCTTCCAGACCATGGCAATCCATGGCGACAGCAGCGTCACCGGCAGCACCAGCGGAGGAAGCTACACCTTCAGCGGCAACGACAAGCTGATCGGGATCGGCCATGACACGGTCGAGGTCACCGCCGGCGCGCACCTCGTCGTCAGCGCGGGAAGCTGGAGCCACGTGCATGAAACCACCGCGACCGTGGCGTTCTCGGTCGACGGCAATGCCGCCACGGCGGTCGGCGGCGGCGCCACCTTCGACATTGGCGACAATCGCGCCATCGCCATCACCACCGATGCAGGCGCCGCGACCGACCTGATGCTGGACGGCGGCAGTGTCGCCGTGTACTCGCAGGGCGCGGATTCCATCCATGCCGGCTCCGGCGCCGACACGATCGTGCTAACGCGCGCTGATGCGAGTATCTGGGGCGGCGCCGGGCAGCTTTCGATCAGCAACTACGATTGGACCGCTGGGGACGCACAAACCGTGCAGGGCGGCACCGGGGCGATCACCTACTCCCAGTCGGTCGGCAACCTGACCTTTGTCGGCGGCTCAGGAGATGCCACGATTGACGGTGGCGGCGGCCAGCTGCTGGTCACCGCAGGCTCGGGCAACACGACGGTCACCGGCGGCTCAACGGCGGGCTTTAAGTTCGTCGCCGGAGCAGGCAGCGCCAGCATCGCGTTGACGCCGAATGGCGGCGAGTTGGTGTTCGGCACCGGCAACACTTCGGTCTCAGTCGCGGGCTGGGGTGCTGGCGCGGTGTTCGACTTCGTTGGCAGCTCCGGCGGCGGTTCCGATGTAATCCGGAATTTCCGGGTCGGAACCGACCGGCTGAACCTGGCTGGCGTCAGCGTGCAAAGCCAGCAGATCGTCGGTGGCTCGGCCAACCTGGTGCTCAGCGACAATACGCGGCTGCTGCTGACCGGCGTGACCAACACGGCGTATCTGTTCGGCTAAGCTGAGGGAGACAGGACCGCTGCGGCGGAAACCTGTCTCCCGTTCTGCACAAAATCCGACGCTGCGCCGGACGAAGTGGAAGGGGAGCTGAAAAACCTTCAGATAGTTGGGAAACCCAGCCTACAAGGGCCCCCATGGACGCACTAGATCCGCTCATCCCGACATTCTCCGTCGTCATCCCGGTGTACAACGAAGCCGCCGGCATCGCGGAATTCCATGCGCGGCTCTCGGCCGTGATGGCGCGGCTGGGCAGGTGGGAGGCAATCTACGTCAACGACGGCAGCACCGATGCAAGCCTCGCTGCCTTGCAGGAACTGGCACGGCGGCATCCGGAGATCGCGTTGCTCAACCTGGCACGCAATTTCGGCAAAGAGATCGCGCTGACCGCGGGCCTCGACCATGCAACGGGCGAGGCGACCATCGTGATCGACGCCGATCTGCAGGATCCGCCCGAGCTGATCGAGGCGCTGGCGGCCGAGTGGCGTGCCGGCTACGACGTGGTCTACGCGCAGCGCCGCGCCCGAGCCGGGGAGACCTGGCTCAAGATCGCGACCGCCGGCGCCTTCTATGACGTGATGCAGCGGGTCGGCCATGTCCGCATCCCGCGCGACACCGGCGACTTTCGGCTGATGAGCCGGCGAGTGGTGCAGGCCGTGACCTTATTGCGTGAGCAGCACCGGTTCATGAAGGGCCTGTTCACCTGGGTCGGCTTTCCCAGCAAGGCGGTGCTGTATGACCGCGCCCCGCGCCATGCCGGCACCAGCAAATGGACCTACTGGAAACTGTGGAACCTGGCCCTAGAGGGTGTCACCAGTTTTACGGTCGTACCGCTGCGGGTCGCGACCTATGTCGGCCTTGGCGTTGCCGTGTTGGCGATGGTCTATGGCACCATCGTGCTTCTGAAGGCCCTGTTCTTCGGCAATCCGGTCGCGGGCTATCCCAGCCTGATGAGCGTGGTGCTTTTCCTCGGCGGTATCCAGCTGATGACGATGGGCATCATCGGCGAGTATCTCGGCCGGGTGTTCAACGAGACCAAAAAGCGGCCGCTTTACATCGTTGAGCGGTTTTCGCGCAATCGGACGCAGAACGGTCGGGATGCAGAAATTTTGGCTGGGGGACCTGGATTCGAACCAAGGCTGCCCGGGTCAGAGCCGGGAGTTCTACCGCTAAACTATCCCCCAACGGGTGTGACCTACTAGTGCTTTCCTACCGAGCGGATGAGGCGGATAGCATGGCCGAACCGGGCGGGCAACCGCGCTTGGGCCGGCGCCGATAATCG
>JAYTTA010000269.1:0-1760 GCA_043745345.1 Acetobacteraceae bacterium
ATCCGCGAGCGGGTCAAGAAGCCGCCATCCCGCGCCATCCTCGACAGCTATTTCAGCCCGGCCCTGGCGCGCGCGCTGACGCATCATTTTCATATCGAGAACTGGGTCCATCTGGCCCATGCGCGGATGCTGGAGCGCCAGA
This sequence comes from Acetobacteraceae bacterium, assembly GCA_043745345.1. Classification (GTDB taxonomy): domain Bacteria; phylum Pseudomonadota; class Alphaproteobacteria; order Acetobacterales; family Acetobacteraceae; genus PALSA-911. Next base: position 143 of record JAYTTA010000269.1, read on the forward strand.
GGATTATTTCTCCCGATGATGCATCGAAGCTGCGTGCCTGCATCCTGGAACTCGACGCGGCCGGACCCGACGCACTCAGGATCGACGACACGCTGGAAGACCTCTATTCCTATGTCGAGCGCCACATCACCGGCACGCTCGGCCCCGAGACCGGCGGCCGGCTGCATACCGGGCGCAGCCGCAACGACCTCCATGTGACGACCTGGCGCATGACCCTGCGCGGCCAGATGCAGGAGGTGCTGGAGGCTCTGGTCGCCCTGCGTGCCCGCGTGCTGGAACTCGCGACGACCCACGCCGGCACCATCATGCCGGGTTTTACCCATTGGCAGCACGCTCAACCGATAACCTTCGGTTACTACCTGCTGGCCTTCGCCGACCAGCTCGCCCGCGATTTCTCGCGATGCCTTTCCGCCTATCATCGCACGAATAAATCCCCGCTCGGCGCTGGCGCGCTCAGCACCACCGCATTTCCGTTGGACAGAAAATTTACTGCCGCCGCGCTTGGCTTCGACGGGCTGATGGAGGTCGCCTATGACGCGGTGTCCTCACGCGACGACGCGCACGAGGCGGCCAGTGCCTTCGCCGTGCTGATGACCGCGGTGTCGCGCATCGCCACCGACCTGCAGGCCTGGAGCACGCTCGAATACCGCTATGTCGAGCTCGGCGACCAGCACTGCTCGGTCAGCTCGATCATGCCGCAGAAGAAGAACCCAGCCTGTTTGGAAAGCCTGAAAGCCGCCGCGGCGCAGATCACCGGCAACCTTGTGGCTTCCCTTGCGTGTGCCAAGAACACCGCCTTCGCCGACGTGTCGGACGGCGTGACCGCGGTCAGCGATCCGGTGACCGACGCCGCCCTTACCACCCGCCGCGCCCTGGTTCTGCTGGAAGACGTGCTGGGTGCGCTGACGGTGTTTCCCGAGCACATGCGCCACATGACTGAGATCGGCTTCGGCACCGCGACCGAGCTGGCCGACGTCATCGTGCGCGAAACTGGTTTATCGTTTCGCATGGCCCACAACATCGTGGCGGTCGTGGTATCTGAGGTGATCGATGCCGGAAAACCCGCGACTTCGATCCGCGCCGAGGAACTGGAGCGCGCCGCCCAAACCCTGTTCGGCCGCGCTCTGGGCCTATCGGTGGAAGCGGTCCGTGCCGCACTCGATCCGGCCGAGAATATTTCCGGCCGCACCATGACCGGCGGGCCATCAGCGGCAACGATGGCCGAGATGCTCGGGCGCCGGAAGGCCTGCCTGCTGGACGACACGCTGGCGGCAAGAGAACTTCGACAGTCTGTTGATGCCGCGCGCGCGACATGCTTTGAGCCTGCATAGGAGAAAGAAATGTCCGAACTCTATGTCTGTCTGACCTTCGACCACGACAACGCCAGCTCCAACATCTCACGCGGCCTGACCTCGCCGACGATGATCTCGCGTGGCGATTTTGGCATCCCGGCCACCGAGCGCATCCTGAAGCTGTTGGCGGCCGAGCGCATCCCGACCACCTGGTTCATCCCCGGCCATACCATCGAAAGCTACCCGTCCTGCGTGAAGCGGGTATTCGACGGTGGCCACGAGATCGGCAACCACGGCTGGACCCATCGCATACCCGCAACACTCGG
>JAYTTA010000270.1:0-6402 GCA_043745345.1 Acetobacteraceae bacterium
ATCCTCGAAGAACTCGCCGGCGAATACGGCGACAAGCTGACCATCGCCAAGGTCAATATCGACGAAAATCCCGGCGTGCCAAACAGCTACGCGGTGCGCGGTATCCCGACGCTGATCCTGTTCAAGAATGGCAAGCCGGCGGCTACCCAGGTTGGGGCTCTGCCGAAAAGCCGGTTGAAGGCTTGGATCGACGCTAGCCTTTAAGGAGCCAGGCCAGGGGCTGTGCCCCTGGACCCCGCTTAGGGCAAGCCCTTAGAACCCATCAATTTTTAGCACTTCACCGGCCAGGTAAAGGCTGCCGCATATCAGCACCCGTGCCGGATCCCCCTGGCGTGGCAAAGCCGCTAACGCATCAGCAATGGTAGGTCCCGGCTTCGCCACGCCACCACTGGCGGCAATGATAGCCTCGACAGGTAAAGCCATATGCTGGCCCGGCTCCACCACTGCCCACACAGTAGAAACATGTGGCAACATCGGACGCAGGAACTCGGCGGAGTCCTTGGCCTGCTTCATCCCGACGATTAGGTGCACCGGACAGTCTCGCCACTTTGAAAGATGCTCGCCCAGCACGATGCCGGCGCCCGGGTTGTGGCCCCCGTCAAGCCATAACTCCCAGTCAGGCGGCAGCAATCCCGCCAATCGGCCGGCCAGGCGTTGCATCCTTGCCGGCCACTCGACATTGGCCACTCCATCCGCAACCTGGGCATCCGAAATCTTAATGCCTGCGGCGCTCAGTGCCGCGATCGCGATGCCGACGTTGTCCTGCTGAAATTTCCCGGCTAGGCCAGTCGCAGGCAGACTGATAGTTCGGGTCGCGTCTCGGAATCGGAAGCCGGTGCCGTTACCGGATAGGTGCCAGTCTCGATCCCGCAACGTGACCGACGCGCCAAACTTGGCGGCCAATGCCAGCAGCACTTCCAACACTTCCGGCGGCTGAGCGCCGATCGCCACCGGCACACCGGACTTCAGGATGCCGGCCTTCTCGGCGGCGATCACCTCCAACGTCGGTCCAAGCAGCTCCCGGTGGTCGAGCGAGATCGAGGTGATAGCGCAGGAGGCAGGTTTCGCGATCACGTTGGTGGCGTCACCGCGGCCACCGAGGCCGACTTCCAGCACGCATAGATCCGCCGGGATCTGTGCGAACAGGTGGAACGCCACGGCGGTAATGACCTCGAACACGGTGATCGGGGCGCCAGCGTTGACCCGCTCTATGGTTTCCATCGCCTCGGCTAGGTCGTCGTCGGTGACGAGTTCGCCTGCGATGCGGATGCGTTCGTTAAAGCGCACCAGGTGTGGGGAGGTGTAGACGTGCACTCGCATTCCCGCCGCTTCGCCGATGGAGCGGATGAAGGCGCAGGTGCTACCCTTGCCATTAGTGCCGGCGACATGGATCACGCGCGGCAGCCGGTCTTCCGGGTTATTTAGTTTTTTCAGTAACTTCTGCAGCCGCTCCAAGCTGAGATCGATTAGTCTCGGATGCAATCCATGCAGCCGCGCAACAACACCATCGACTCTTGAGCTTAACGGATGCGCTCCCGGGCGCTCCCCGGACGGGGTTCGGGGCAGAGCTCCATCCTTGCTCACGCTGCCTGAACTTCCCTCTTCGTGAGTTGACCGACTAACCGAGCCAGGATTTCTCGCAGCTCAGTCCGCTTGGCCACTAAATCGACGATCCCATGTGCATGCAGATACTCGGCGCGCTGGAACCCCTCGGGCAATTTCTCGCGCACCGTCTGCTCAATCACACGGGCGCCGGCGAAGCCGATAAGCGCGCCGGGCTCGGCAATCTGGATGTCGCCGAGCATGGCGAAGCTGGCAGTGACACCGCCGGTGGTCGGGTCGGTCAGCACAACGATGAACGGCAATCCCGCTTCCTTGACCAGCCGGGTGGCGATCACGGTTCGCGGCATCTGCATCAGGCTGATGGCGCCTTCCTGCATGCGCGCGCCGCCGGATGCGGTGAACACGATCAGCGGCGCATCCTGCAGCACGGCCAGGCGCGCGGCAGCGACGATGCCCTCGCCGACGCCCGCACCCATCGAGCCGCCCATGAACTCGAACGCCATCACGGCAACGACCACTGGATGCGTGAGGATGGTGCCGTGGGCGACCAGCAGCGCGTCGTCCATGTGGGTCTTTTCGCGGGAGTCGCGCAGCCGGTCGGTGTAGCGCTTGGTGTCACGGAAGCGCAGCGGATCAAGCGGCACCTTCGGCAGCTCGATGCGGGTGAAGCCATCATCGAGCGTGTAGGTCAGGCGTTCCGGGGCGGTGGCGCGCATGTGAAAGCCACACAGGGTACAGACCTTGAGGTTGGCTTCGAGGTCGCGGTGAAAGATCATCTGCTGGCAGCTTGGGCACTGGTGCCAGAGGTTGTCGGGCACGCCGCGGCTGAACAGCGTACGGATTTTTGGCCGCAGGACTTCGGTCAACCAGCTCATGCCGCGACCCCGGTGACGCGGGCGGTTCGCACGCCCTGGGCCAGCGCGCGGACCTGATCGAGCACGCGTCGGGCGGTGTCGGGCGCGGCGCGGCCGTGCGCGTCGATGCAGGCGCTGAGCGTGTCGATCAGCGCCGAGGCGACCACCGCGCCATCGCCGGCGCGAACCGCCTCGGCCGCCTGTTCCGGTGTGCGGATGCCGAAGCCGATGGCGACCGGCAGGTCGCTGATGGCCCGTATGCGCGGGATGGCCGCGGCCAGTTCCTGCGCGCTTGCGGTACGGGTGCCGGTGATGCCGGTGATCGAGACGTAGTAGACGAAGCCGGAGCTGCCATCGAGCACCTTCGGCAGCCGCGCATTGTCGGTGGTCGGCGCAATCAGCCGGATGAAGTCGATGTCGTGGGCGCGGGCGTGGGGCAGCAGCAGGTCCGCCTCCTCGGTCGGCAGGTCGACGATGATCAGGCCATCGACGCCGGCCTTCGCGGCATCGGCGCAGAACCGCTCGACGCCGTAGGACAGGACGGGATTGAGGTAGCCCATCAACACGATCGGGGTGTCGCTGTCGTGCAAACGGAATTCCGCCACCATGCCGAGCGTACCGGCGACGGTGGCGCCGGCGGCCAGGCCACGCTTGCCGGCGGCCTGGATAATCGGGCCGTCGGCCATCGGGTCGGTGAACGGCATGCCGATCTCGATCAGGTCGGCGCCAGCTTCGGGCATGCCGCGCAGGATTTCCATTGAGGTCGCGCGATCCGGGTCCCAGGCTTCAAGGAACGGGATCAGCGCGCCGCGTTGTTGCGTTCGCAACGAGGTGAACCGGGCGGCGATGCGGCTCACAGCGAGAAGCCCAGATGCTCGGCAACGGTGAAGATGTCCTTGTCGCCGCGGCCGCACAAATTCATCAGGATGATCTTGTCGGCGTCCATGCCCGGCGCGATTTTCGCCACATGGGCGATCGCGTGCGCCGGTTCGAGCGCGGGGATTATGCCCTCCGTGCTGGTACAGAGCTGGAACGCGGCCAGAGCCTCGTCGTCAGTGGCGGAGACGTATTCGACGCGGCCGATATCGTGCAGCCAGGCGTGCTCCGGCCCGATGCCGGGGTAATCCAGCCCGGCGGAAATCGAGTGCGCCTCATCGATCTGGCCGTCGGCGTCCTGCAACAGGTAGGTACGGTTGCCGTGCAGCACCCCAGGCCGGCCACGCGCCAGGCTGGCGGCGTGCTCGCGCGTGTCGATGCCGCGACCGGCCGCCTCGACCCCGATAAGCCGGACCGAGACATCATCGAGGAACGGGTGGAACAGCCCCATGGCGTTGGAGCCGCCGCCGATGCAGGCGATTGCGATGTCGGGCAGCCTGCCCTCGGCGCCATGCATCTGGATTTTCGCCTCCTCGCCGATCACCGACTGGAAATCGCGCACCATCATCGGATAGGGGTGCGGCCCGGCGACGGTTCCGATCAGGTAGTAGGTGTTGTCGACGTTGGCGACCCAGTCGCGCAGCGCCTCGTTCATCGCATCCTTCAGGGTGCCGGCGCCCGAAGTCACGGGGATGATCTCGGCGCCGAGCAGCTTCATACGGAACACGTTGGGTTTCTGGCGCTCGACGTCGGTAGCGCCCATGTAAATCGTGCAGGGCAGCCCGAAGAGCGCGCACATGGTGGCGGTGGCGACGCCGTGCTGGCCGGCACCGGTCTCGGCAATGATCCGGGTCTTGCCCATTCGGCGCGCCACCAGGATCTGGCCCATGCAGTTGTTGGCCTTGTGGCTACCGGTGTGATTGAGCTCGTCGCGCTTGAAGTAGACCTTCGCGCCGCCAAGTTTTTTGGTCAGCCGTTCCGCGAACCACAAAGGCGTTGGCCGACCGACATAGTTGGTCATGTAGGCGTCGAGCTCGGTCTTGAACGCGGGGTCGGCGCGAGCGTCGTTGTAGGCGCGCTCGACCTCCAGGATCAGCGGCATCAGCGTCTCGGCCACGAACCGGCCGCCGTAGTCGCCGAATTTTCCGCGCGCGTCAGGGCCGGAACGCAGGGAGTTCGGCAGGGTTGTCACGTCCATCTGGGTGGTCTCCGCATCGTCACGCGGCGGTCATACAGCGTTGGCCGGGTTCGGTCACGCCACCGGTATTCAGGACAGGTTTTCGTAAGGCTCACGCAGCCATTCAGCAGGCTCCGCGGCGGCGCCCTGCTGCCATTCGACCATCAGCGGATGCGCCATGACGGCCTGGCAGTAGGCGCGCGATGCCGGCGACAGCTCCGGCTGGTTGATCGCGAACCGGGCCACCACGGGTGCATACATCGCATCGGCGCCGTTGAGGCTTCCTCCGAACAGATACGGCCCGGCCCCGCCGAAGCGTGCGTGGGTATCGGCCCACAGCGCCTCAATCCGCGCGATGTCGGCCAGCGCCGCCGGCGTGCGGCCGCGGCCGGCGAAATCCGGACGGCCGAGGTTCATCGGCATCGCGGTTCGCAGTTCTCGAAATCCTCCATGCATCTCGGTCGAGATCACCCGCGCATGGGTCCGCGCGGCGCGGTCGGCGGGCCAGATCGCCGGGACGATCTCGGCGCAGTACTCGATGATCGCCAGACTCTCCCAGACGTGGTTGCCGTCATGCTCCAGATACGGCACCAGCCCGGTCGGCGCGTATTTCGATGGCTCGGTGCCGAAGCCGGTCAGCGGAACAAGGATCTCCTCGACATCCAGCCCAGCCAACCGCACCGCCAGCCAGCCGCGCAGCGACCATGACGAGTAGCGCCTGTTGCCGATGACCAAACGACCGTCCGGCATGGTTTTTTTCCTCGTGTGGCTTATTGTTTCCAATATTGCCACGCACACGGGAAAGCGCCCAGCCATGAACGAGATGCCGGTCCGAAACAACCTCGACGCGTTCTGGATGCCGTTCTCGTCCAACCGGGCCTACAAGGAACAGCCCCGCATGCTGGCCCGGGCGGAGGGCATGAGCTACTTCACCCCGGACGGGCGTGAGGTGATCGACGGCACCGCCGGGCTATGGTGCGTCAATGCCGGCCACGGACGGCGCGAGATCACTGAGGCGATCCAGAAGCAGGCGGCCATTCTCGATTTCGCCCCGTCCTTCAGCATGGGCCACCCGATCGCCTTCGAGGCCGCGGCCAAGGTCGCCGAGCTGACCCCGGATGGGATGGACCGAATCTTCTTCACCAACTCCGGCTCGGAGGCGGCCGACACCGCGCTGAAGATCGCGCTTGCGTACCACCGGGCGCGTGGAAATGCCCAGCGGGTGCGGCTGATCGGGCGCGAGCGTGGCTATCACGGCGTCGGCTTCGGCGGCATGTCGGTGGGCGGTATCGGGCCAAATCGAAAGCAGTTCGGCGCGCAGCTACCCTATGTCGACCACCTGCCGCACACCCACGCGCCAGGCAAGCAGGCGTTCTCGCGCGGCCAGCCGGAGTTCGGCGCGCACTTGGCCGACGCGCTGGAAAACCTTGTGGCGCTGCACGGCGCCGACACCATCGCGGCGGTGATGGTGGAACCGGTGGCCGGATCGACCGGGGTGCTGATCCCGCCCAAGGGCTACCTCGACCGGCTGCGCGCCTTATGCACGAAACATGGTATCCTGCTAATCTTCGACGAGGTCATCACCGGGTTCGGGCGCCTCGGCACGTATTTCGGATCGGAGCATCTCGGCGTGGTGCCCGACATCCTGACCATGGCCAAGGGCCTGACCAACGCCGCCGTGCCGATGGGTGCGGTCGCGGTGTCGGAGAGCGTTTACACCACCATCGTGGAGGGCGCACCGGCGGGGATCGAGCTGTTCCACGGCTACACCTATTCCGGCCACCCGCTGGCCTCGGCCGCCGCGATCGCCACCGTCGATCTGCATAAATCGGATGATTTACCTCGCCGCGCCGCGGGGATTGCTCCCTATTTTGCCGACGCGGCGCATAGCATGAAGGGCCTCGCCAACGTCATCGACGTGCGCAACCTCGG
>JAYTTA010000271.1:0-6399 GCA_043745345.1 Acetobacteraceae bacterium
AGCATCGCGGTCTCGGCGGTGGCGATCGAGAGCACGTCCGGCGTGTTGCACACCTCGATGTTTCGGATGTGGGCGGCTTGGACGTCGATGTGGTCGTAGCCGGCGCTGTAGGTCGCGATCACCCGCACGTGGTCGGGCAAGGCCGCGATGGCGGCGGCGTCGAAGTATTCGATGGTGCTGGTCAGGATGGCGGCGGCGCCCGAGGCGTCAGCGGGGCCGGAACGCCGCGTGTCGGTGGTGTCGTAGCGCACATCGAACTCGGCTTCGGCGCGGGCTTTCACGGCCTCAGGCAGGCGCACGGTGATGATCAGGACGGGTTTGGTCATAGAATTCTCCTGGCACTCAGCGCCATGTCAGCAGCGCGCGTTCGATACGCCCGATGATCCAGGCGACGCATAGTCCCAGCGCCGACAGTACAACGATGCCGGCCAGCAGGTTGTCGGTGTCGTAGAGGTTGCCGGCCGACAGCACGAAGGCGCCGATGCCACGCTCGGCGCCGATCATCTCGGCTGCAACGAGCAGGATGATGGCGATCGAGCTGGTGATGCGGAAGCCGCTGAGGATAGCCGGCAGTGCGCCGGGCAGGACGATTTTCCGAACGATCGACAGCCATGGTAAGCCGAAGCTCTGGCCCATACGGATCAGGCCACGCGGCACATTGTCGACCGCGCCGGCGGTGTTGATGACGGTCGGGAAGAACACGCCCAGTGCCAGGGTGGCAATCTTGGAGCCCTCGCCGATTCCGAACCAGATGATGAACAGCGGCACCAGCGCGATCTTCGGAATCGGGAACAGCGCCGACACCACGGCCATCCCTGGTGACCGGGCAATGGAAAACAGCCCGACCGCGAGGCCGAGCGTCAAGCCGAACACGGTGCCGAGGCTCCAGCCGATGGCCAGCCGGCTGAGCGAGGCGCCGAGATGCAGCCAGAGCTCGCCGCTGCGGGCCAGGCGGAAGAGTGCGATGGCGATGGCGTCGGGTGCCGGCAGGAACAGCGTCGGCAGCCAGCCAGCCCAAGACGCCGCCTGCCAAAGCGCCACGCACAGCAGCAGCGTGGCGATCCCGGCCCAGGGTTTCGTCGCCGGCGAAAAACCGCCGGCGCGGAACGCGACCTGGCTAGACATTGGCGATTTCGCGGATGGCGGCGGCGGCATCCCCGCGGATCAGGCTCCAGATCTGCGCCTCGCAGGCGAGCAGATCGGCGTCTGCAATGCCGCGCCCGACGATCGGCCGGTCAATTCGAAAAATCTCGCGCACCCGACCCGGCCGGCGGCTCAGCACGACGATCTGATGGCCCAACCGCACGGCCTCGGATAGGTTGTGGGTCACGTAGACGGTCGTGGTGCCGGCGCCGGTGACAATCCGGGAAAATTCCTCCAGCAGCAGGTCACGGGTTTGCGCGTCGAGCGCGGAGAACGGCTCGTCGAGCAGCAGGCAGGCCGGGCGTACCGCCAGCGCGCGGGCGATGCCGACGCGCTGGCGCATGCCGCCGGAAAGCTGGCGCGGCCAGGCGGTAGCGAAATCGGACAGCCCGGTCAGTGCCAGCACCTCGGCCACGCGCTCATTGCGCGCCGCACGGGTCATCGCATGGTCTTCCAGCACCAGCGCCACGTTGCCGGCAACGTGGCGCCATGGCAGCAGCGAAAAATCCTGGAACACGTAGGTCAGCTTGTTGAGGCAGTCTTTCCCGACGGCGCCTGACATCCGGACCTCGCCCTGGCTTGGCGCGATCAGGCCGCCGAGGATGCCGAGTAAAGTGGACTTGCCGCAGCCAGAGGGACCGAGCAGCACCGTGACCTCGCCGGTCGGGATGGTCAGGTCGATGCCGTCAAGGACAGACAGTTCGGAAAATCGATGGCCGATGCCGGACAGTTCCAGCGTCAGCCCGCCGCGGGGAGACATCATCGCGTTGGCAGGAACCGCGTGTCGATCACGCTGGCCGGGTCGGCGTCGCCCTTGACCAGGCCCTGGGCGCGGAACCAGCGGAGCTGGTCGGCAACGTCGGCGACATCGAGCGCGCCGTCGGCATCGTAATAGCCGACGCCATCGATGATCTTCCTGCCGGCGTCCGCATCGCCGACAAAGATATATTTCGAGATCGCAGCAATGGCCTTGTCGGTATCCGCGTCGTGGATCGGCCGGCCTGCCTCGTCCAGCCGCAGGAAAGCGCGTCGAAAAGCGGAAACACCGCGGCGGTAGCCGGCCGCGAACCGGCGCAGGTCGTCTGGCCGCGCGTCGATCATCGCCGCCGTCGTGAACAGGGCGGTAATCTGGTACGGCACCACGTCGCCGGCCCAGCCGATGATCCGCGCCTCGCCGGTGGCCGCCACCGGCCGCGCCATCGAGGCAATGGCAATAGTCGCATCGACCTGCCCGGTGCGCACCGCCGCCACCATGTTGGCCACCGTCTGCACCGGCCGCAGGGTGACCGACTTTACGTCGAAGCCGGAGGCCTCGGCGATGCGCCCGACCATGTAGTGGAACGACGAGCCGTACTGGGTGATGGCGACGCTGTGGCCGGCCAGCTTCTTCACGTCGTCCAGGCCCTCGGCATGGGCTTTCGCCGAGACCAGGATGGCTGAGCCCTCGAACCCCTTCTGCTCGTGCAGAGCGCCGCCGATGACCCGCAGCGCGCCCTTCTCGGCCAGGCTGAAGAAGCCGCCGGTCAGCGCGGTGACGCCGACATCGATGTCGCCCGACACCGCGGCGGCGGCAATCGGCTGGGCCGCCTGGAAAAACCGGAACGTGACGTCGGCGCCGGCCTCGCGCCAAAAGCCGAATTCCTGGGCCAGGTAGAAGGGCGCTGGCGACAAGGTCTGCAACAAACCCAGCCGAATTGGTTCGGCGGCCCGGGCGCGCGAAGCCAACAGTGGCACCGCCGCGAGAAAAAGCGTGGCGCGGCGGCCGATCCGGCTGGAACGCATGGCACTCCCCTCCCCGTTGGCATTGCGCCGTCCGTTCCCACTTGCTAGGCGTCCCGACCATTCGAGGGAAGACCCCGGCGGCCGATCATCCGCCCGCCTATAAGTAGAAAGACCGAAATTGGCCCCGCCGCTGCTGCTGCTGAAGGATATAAAGGTTGCGCTCGGCTCGGCGCCGCTGCTGACCGGCGCCGAGCTGTCGGTCTCCACCGGCGATCGGCTGGTGCTGGTCGGGCGCAACGGGTCCGGCAAATCCACCCTGCTGAAGATCGCCGCCGGGCTGATCCAGCCCGACGCCGGCACCAGGTTCGTGCAACCCGGCGCCACCATCCGTTATCTGCCGCAGGAGCCTGACCTCGCCGGGTTCGCGACCGTGCGCGCCTATGTCGAGGCCGGGATCGGCGCCGGCGACGACCCGCACCGCGCCACCTATCTGATGCACGAGCTCGGCCTGACCGGCGAGGAAGCGCCGGCGCGGCTGTCCGGCGGCGAGGCCCGGCGGGCGGCGCTGGCCCGCACACTGGCGCCGATGCCCGACATCCTGCTGCTCGACGAGCCGACCAACCATCTCGACCTGCCGGCAATCGAGTGGCTGGAGAACGAGCTGAAATCCATGCGCTCCGGCATCGTGCTGATCAGCCATGACCGGCGGCTGCTGGAGCGGCTGTCGCAGCGCATCGTCTGGCTCGACCGCGGCACCACGCGCAGCATCGACCGCGGCTTTTCCCACTTCGAGGCATGGCGCGACGAGGTACTGGAGCAGGAGGAGCGCGACCGCCACAAGCTGGTCCGCAAGCTGGTGATGGAGGAGGACTGGCTGCGCTACGGCGTCACCGCCCGGCGCAAGCGCAACGTCAAGCGCCTGTCCGATCTGCACACCCTGCGCCAGAAACGACGGGAGCAGCGTGGCGGTGCCAATGTGCTCCGCATGGCGGCCAGCGACAACGAGATCTCCGGCCGGCTGGTGGTCGTCGCCGACCACGTGTCCAAATCGTTTGATGGCAGGCCCATCGTCAGAAATCTGACGGCAAGGGTGCTGCGCGGTGACCGGCTTGGCATCGTCGGTCCCAATGGTGCTGGAAAAACAACGTTGCTTGGGCTGCTGACCGGCACGCTGGCGCCGGATTCCGGCGAGGTGAAGCAGGGCGCCAGCCTGACCACCGTGACCCTGGACCAGCGCCGCGCTAGCCTCGATCCTGACCAGACCCTGGCCAACGCGATGACCGGCGGCCATGGCGAGCGCGTCATCATTGGCGGCACCTCCCGCCATGTGGTCAGCTACATGAAGGATTTCCTGTTCCAGCCGGAGCAGGCCAACACCCCGGTCGGTGTGCTGTCGGGCGGTGAGCGCGGGCGGCTGATGCTGGCCCGCGCCCTGGCTCAGCCGGCCAATCTGCTGGTACTGGACGAGCCGACCAACGACCTCGATCTCGAAACCCTTGATCTGCTGCAGGAGCTGCTCGGCGAGTATCCCGGTACCGTGCTGGTGGTCAGCCATGACCGTGACTTCCTGGACCGGGTCTCGACCTCGGTGATCGCGGCCGAGGGCGACGGCAGATGGGTGGAGTATGCTGGCGGCTATAGCGACATGCTGGTGCAGCGCGCCCAGGGCGGCAACGAGATTACGCAGGTCGCGGTCAAATCGAAGTCCCAGCCGCACCGCGCCGCGCCGGCCGCCAAGACGCGGCGGCTGACGTTCAAGGACAAGCACGCGTTGGAGACCCTGCCGGCGAAGATCGCCGAGCTATCCGGCAGCATCGTTCGGTTGGACCGAACGCTGGCCGATCCGGACCTGTATCGGAAGAACCCGCAGCGGTTTCAGCAGACCACCGCGGCTTTGGAGACGGCCAAGCAATCACTGGCCGAAACCGAGGACCAGTGGCTAAAATTGGAGATGATGCGGGAAGAGACCGAGGCGTGATCCGTAGGGCGGAAAAGCCCTATGCGGTCAGGCGCGCTCCATCCTCCGCGACTTCGTCCGTCCATACCTTGAAACTGGTCAGCAGGTTTGGTCCGAACGTGGTCGCGATCGCGACGTCGGCGGCGTCGCAGCCCCGGGCAACCAGCACCCGGCCTTGGCGGCGGACGTTATTGCGCGGGTCGAACAGGTGCCAGGCGCCACCGAGATAGACCTCGATCGTGGCGGCGAAGTCCCCTGCTGAGTAAGGCGGCGGCAAGCCGACATCGCTGATGTAGCCGGCGCAGTAGCGCGCCGGGATGTTCATTGCCCGGCACAGCGCGATCGCCAGGTGGGCGAAATCGCGGCAGACGCCGCGCCGCTCGGTCAGCGCGTCCGATGCGGTGCGGCTTGGCCGCGCGTCGTTGTAGTTGAACACGATCTGGCTGTGCACGAAGTCGCAGATCGCCTGTACCCGGTGCCAGCCGGTCGCCCCGTTGCCGAACAGGCCCCAGGCGGTCTGCAACAGGTTGTCGCTGTCGCAATACCGGCTCGGCAGCAAATAACGCAGCGCCCCATGCGGAAGCTCCTGCACCGGGTGCTGGACGGCGTCGGGCACGTAGGGGTCCGGCTGGCCGTTGTCGTGGATCAGCGCATCGGCCGAGATCCTGGTTGTCCCGGCCGGGGCCACGATGCGGGTGCACCAGTTATCGAACTCGTCGCGATAGACCGAAACGGGAGCGGCGGACACCGGACTGACGTTGATGTTGTCGGGCGTGACCAGATCGCTCGCCCGGGTCGGATGCACGTTCAGCATCAGCACCATCGGCGTCGGCTGCGGGCACTCGTAGGTCATCTCATAGCCGATGCGCAGACGCATGGAACCGTCTCCAGGATTGCGCCGCGGGATCACGGCAGGGGACATAAGGTTAATGACCAATACTTAGGCGATCAACGGCGAAACCGCAGAGCTGTTCCTGGGTTTGCGGCGTTGCGTTGCCAGCCGGCCTCGATTGCCTCCAAATCGATCAATCCGGCCGGGTTGGCTTTTGATGGCGCCTGAGCCAGGCCGGGTGCACGCTCCCGCCGCCAGATGCCGAGCAGCCGGCGCAGTTCGGCCAGCGGATCGGCGTGGTCATCCACCCGCAGATCAAGATCGGGAAAATCCTCAGACGTGATCAGTTTCATCGCGGCCGATTGCCGGCCGCGGCGGTCGCCGCCAGCCTCCTGCCCGGCATCCATCGCCGCCATCAGCCGTTCGGGAACCGGCAGACCGGTTTCACGGCGCACGCACAGCAGCGTCTGCGCCACGACCTCCGGCCCAGCCAGCATGTTGCCGGCGACGCTGACATGGGCCGCATCGCCGCTGCCGCACCATTCCACACAGTTCTGGCCGGTCCAGGCGGCGCTTCGCCCCAGCCGGTCGACGGCGTGGACCTGGCGCAGGCCGCGCCCGTCATCGCCAGCCAGCGCGCCCTCAATCGCGGCCGCGGGCGGCAGCCCGCGGGCCATGCCGTCGAGGATGGCCGGGCCGAGATACCGGTTGGTCATCGACTGAGTGGAAACCGCGCCGACGCCCG
>JAYTTA010000272.1:0-1748 GCA_043745345.1 Acetobacteraceae bacterium
GCCGGCGTCGCGGCTGCCGTTCCGCGGTGCTCTACACGATCAGCTTTCAGGCGCCTGGGTTCCACGAGCGCTGCGGCTGGAGCAAGTTCGGCGAGATCGCCTGCTATCCCGTCGGGGTCAGCCAGATTTTCATGACCAAAGCCCTCTGACGCCACCCGGTTGCACCCAAAGCTCAGCTGGTTCAGCGTTGACGCTCATCGGCCATCTCGCCCGGCTGATCTTACGGCAAGGCACGGAAATGGCCATGTTGCCGTCCGGTATCGGGAGCCTGATCCATGGCAGCTGAACCGGACACGGAGAAAAAACGGCGGCCTCCCCTGGTCGGCATCCGGGTGCTCGACCTCTTCTCGATCATCGCCGCCCCGGTGACGGCGACGATGCTAGGCGATTTCGGCGTCGAGGTGGTCAAGGTCGAAAAACCTGGCACCGGCAATTTCATGCGCCGGAGCGTGGCGAACCCGGGCGGGCGCTCCTACCAGTGGGTCCAGGATGCGCGCAACAAGCAGTCGGTCACCATCGACTTGCACCGCGAGGAGGGATGCACGCTGGTGCGCCGCATGCTGCCGCATTTCGACGTGGTAGTGACCAACTTCCGCCCGCCGACGCTTGACCGCTGCCAGCTTGGCCCTGACGCGCTGCGCGCCGCCTTCCCGTCGCTAATCGTGCTGTATGTTACCGGCTACAGCCACCGGCCCGTATCGCGACTGCGGCGCCCTCGACCGCGTCGCCAGCGCTTTCTCCGGCCTGACCTATACCAGCGGCGAAGCCGGCCAGCCATCGGTGTGTAGCGCCTACGCGCTGATCGACTACATGGGTGCCTTCGGCATCGCCGCCGCCCTGTTCGAGCGGGAGCGCAACGGCAGCGACGGTCAGATGATCGACTTGGCCCTGTTCGAGGCCGGGTTCAGAGCTTCCGAGGACGCGTTGATGCGCTATTCCGTCACCGGTGCGGTCCGCCAGCGCACCGGCAACATCGACGCTCAGATGGTACCGGCGAGCAATTTTTTATTCGCGACGGGAGGGAAATAACCTTGCACGCCGCCACCGACACGCCACTCGCCCGCCTGGCCGCCTGCATGGACTGGCCGGACCTGCCCCAGGACGCGCGGTTCTGCAGCCACACGGCGCGGGTGGCGAACCAGGCGGCGCTCTATGCCCTCATCACCGGGTGGGTCGCCGCGCAGGACGCTGAACCGATCGTGGCCCGGCTGATGGCGGCCGACATCCCGGCCTCGTCGGTGATGACCATGGCCGATATCGCGGCCGACCCGCATTACCGCGAGCGCGGCGTCGTTGTTCCGGTCGCAGACGAAGAATTCGGGGAGATGCTGATGACCGGGCCGATGCCGCGGCTGAGCGAGACCCCGGCCGAGCTGCGCTGGCTCGGTCCGGTGCTCGGCGCGCACAACGACGCGGTGTTCCGTGGCATCCTGGGCCTCGATACAACCGAGATCGAGGCCCTGCGTGCCGGTAGGGTGATCTGAGAGCCACCCGCCGTCTCGGTCAGGCAGCGGCGGCCAACATCATTCGTTCGGGTTCCTTACACGTAACTATCCTGCAACCACGGCATGGCGGACGAGTTCATCAGATGCCGGATCACAGGGTCCGGTCCGATGTGCCGCAACCGTGCGGCGCGTCCTGATCAGGAGCAGGCAATGCCGCAGTTCGACGCCACCATCAAACACCTCGCCGAAGGGGAGAAGGGTTTTTCTGCCAGCGCCGCGACCAAGAACATCGAAGGCTGGGAA
>JAYTTA010000273.1:0-6356 GCA_043745345.1 Acetobacteraceae bacterium
CGGCGAAGCCGTCGGTGTCGCCGGCCTTGGCGAGGACAGACAGCTTTTCGGAAGCCTCGGTGAAGTTCGCGGCGGCCTTTTCGAAACCAGCGCGGTCCGACCAAATCGCCGGCAGCGCCTTGGTCGGATTACCGGTATCGGACCCGGCCGGAAAAGCGAGCGGAATCGCGCGGCCCCATTTCACCATCGCATCGGCACGGGCGGCCAACGGCTTGACGTCGGCCTTTGCGTCGATCGCCGACTTGAGACCGGCGAAGGTGCCGCCGTTCAAGGCGTAGGCGGCCTGGCGGATCAGGATTATATCGGCCGGGCTGGTTGTCTGGGCGATAGCCGGCAGAGATATCGCAGTGCCGACCGCCACAAGGGCGACCAGGCTAAATACCATGACGCGTCCACGCATTTGATTCGTTTCCCCGTTGATGCGAGGCGATCATGGGGAGAATTGATCTCGGGGGAAAGAATATAGGAAATTTCAGGCGGCCTTGCTGTCGTTGGCCGCGACCGGCTTCAGCACGGCGGTGATGGTTTCGCGCAGAACCGTCACCCGCATGTTGGGGCCGAGTTCGACCTCGACCTCGTTGCTGCCCTCACGGACCTTCTGCACGGTGGCCAGGATGCCGCCGCCGGTGACCACCCGGTCGCCGCGCTTCACCGCCGCCAGCATCACCTTCATCTCCTTCTGGCGCTGCTGCTGCGGGCGGATCAGCAGGAAGTAGAACACCCCGAAGATCAGCACCAATGGCAGGAATTGTGTGGCGCTGCCAAGCATCGCGGTCATGTCCTGGGCGTAAGCGGGCGAGATCAGCATGGTGGTCCTGACATGGATGGGGCCGCGGGTT
Organism: Acetobacteraceae bacterium; assembly: GCA_043745345.1. Classification (GTDB taxonomy): domain Bacteria; phylum Pseudomonadota; class Alphaproteobacteria; order Acetobacterales; family Acetobacteraceae; genus PALSA-911. The sequence continues at coordinate 840 of JAYTTA010000273.1, forward strand.
GCGGTCGGATGGCCGGGACCATAGTTTCCGCACCCTTGGCGTCAAGCGTGAACGGATTTTTCGAATGGACATGGATCAGGCCGGCCTGCTGGCCCGCATCGCGGACGCGCTGGAACGGCTGGCGCCGCCGCCTGCGGCCGCCATCGACCTCGCCGGCGCCGACGCGTTCGTGTGGTATCCGGCACCGGCGCGCCTGGCCCCCGTGGCCCGGGTATCGCGCGTCGATATCAGGCTGCTGCACGGGGTAGATCGCCAGAAGACCCTATTGATGGAGAACACGCGGCGGTTCGCCGATGGCTTGCCGGCCAATAACGCGATGCTTTGGGGTGCCCGCGGCATGGGCAAATCCTCGCTGGTCAAGGCGGTGCACGCGGAGGTCGGCAACAACCTGGCGCTGATCGAGATACACCGCGAGGACATCCGCACCCTGCCCGACCTGCTCAACCTGCTGCGCGGGCGGGAGCGTCGCTGCCTGATCCTGTGCGACGACCTTTCGTTCGAGAAGGAGGACGCCGACTACAAGGCGCTGAAGTCGGTGCTGGATGGCGGCATCGAGGGGCGGCCGGACAATGTGCTGTTTTATGCGACCTCCAACCGCCGACATCTAATGCCGCGCGACATGATCGAGAACGAGCGGGCAACGGCGATTAGCCCGTCGGAGGCGACCGAGGAGAAGGTTTCGCTGTCCGACCGGTTCGGCCTGTGGCTCGGTTTTCACAACTGCGACCAGCCGACGTTCTTCGCGATGATCGAGGGCTACGCGGCCGCGATGAAGCTGCCGATCGCGACCGAGGCGCTGCACGCGCAGGCGGTCGAGTGGTCGATGACCCGCGGCGGCCGGTCCGGGCGGGTGGCGTGGCAGTTCATCCAGGATCTGGCGGGGCGGCTTGGGGTGCGGGCGGAGGGTGTGGGCTAGTTTTCGTCACCGACTGGAGTTCGCCCCCGCGGATGGACAGAAGCAAGCCACTGCTTTGCAATTTTCTCCGGCGCGATCCGGGACACTGTGCTCGTTCCCGCAAACGGCTCGGCGCGGGTTGCTTTCGACCCCGACAATCCCGGCCGCTGGCTGTTTCACTGCCATAACCTTTATCACATGGCTGTCGGCATGATGACCGAGGTCCGATACGCCGAGGCGCCGTTAGATGTCGGTAATCGGTCCTGTCGGCAAAGGCCGTGATTGATTGAGCCCGGCGGACCTCGCTCGCATTGGGCTGCTTCGCCTGTCTTCGGCCAGCGTCTCAGATACCTCACCGGGTCGCCTCCTTTCCGGGGTCTTTGGGCACCGTGCCGAGGGTCCCCGGGGGTGCTGTTGACGCCGCCGATGCGGACAGGCTCGGGACGAAAGAAGCGTGCGCTGACCGACTTCCTTGTTCCGCCGCACGCCCGGGTTCAGCTGCTGCCGATCAGGATGCCCGCTGCAAGCACCAAAGCCCCGCCGAGCATGACCTTGGCCGCCGCCGAAACCGGGGGCGTGTCCATGAACCGCCATTGGATCCAGGCGATCGTCAGGAGCTCGATCACGACGACCCCGGCCGCCACGGCCGTCGCGGTCCAGAAGTCTGGTATGAGGTAAGGTAGCGTGTGCCCGATGCCCCCGGCTATCGTCATCAGCCCACACACCAGTCCCCGCAGGAAGGGCGTACCGCGCCCCGACAGCTTGCCGTCGTCGGCAAGAGCCTCGGCGAAGCCCATCGAGATCCCGGCGCCGATCGACGCTGCCATGCCGACCAGGAAGGTGTTCCAGGAGGAGCGGGTCGCGAAGGCCGCAGCGAACACCGGGGCCAGGGTCGAAATAGAGCCGTCCATCAGTCCGACCAGCCCAGGCTGGATGATTTGAAGGATGAACCGCCGCTTTGCGTCACTGGCCTCCTTCACCCGACCCGCAGTCGGCGGGGTGCTTTCGTCGATTTCGTCGGCTGTCTTCTCATGGGCCGCCTCGGCGACGGCAAGGTCCCCAAGCAGGTTGCGGATGGTCGCGTCGAGCGTCCTGCCGGCAGCCTGATGATAGAAACGGCTGGCATTCACCTCCATCTGGCGCGCCTGCTGCCGCATGCCTTCGACGCTGAGCGGTTTGATCAGGCCGGTGGGTCGTTCCTGCAACACGCCGCGCACGTCCTCGGCGCGGACCGGCGGGATCGTCTCGCCGAACTTGCGCGTGAACAGCTCGATCAGGCGGTGGCGGTGCTCCGTTTCCTCAAGCGCCATGTCCGTGAACATACGCGCGCTATCGGGATATCCCTCCCTAAGCTGCTCGGCGAACTCCATATAGGCGCGGGTCGCCTCCTCCTCGTTGCTGATCGCCAAAGCGAGGATCTCCGCATCGGACAGATCGTCGATGTGCCGCTTTCGGCGTCCCCAGGCCGGCTGGGATTTCGTTATGGCATTCATTGTGTCGCTCCTTCGTCGGATGGATTTGGGCTGTACAGCCGGAATTGCTAGCCGTTCATCCTTTCCAGCGTAACGCTCGCAGCAGGCGTTTGCCGCTCGGATGGAGTGAGTACGGCGTAGGCGATGCTGGAGAGGTGAGAGTTCACCAACTTCAGGTCGCGCAGCGTCAGCAGGAAGGAGCCGCTTGCCGCGAGTGCCTCCCGGTCGCCTCGACCGAGCCGGGCGAGATGCGCGCGCGTGGTCACGCGCTCCTCTTCGTTCATGGCCCGCTTGGCGTCGAGCAGCTGCCTGGCCGACCGCCCGTCTTCCGTCATCATCGTCGACATCGCCAGCCTGAGGTCGGCGGAAACCCGGGCATGCATTGCGGCGGCGGCATCGCGGTCGGCGGCGTCGATTGCGCCCTCGTGCCCGGCGCATGCCTGCACGACCCGCCGCTCGACGATGTCTCCCGCGTGGCCGAGATTGATCGCGAACTCCAGCAGATCCGAAAGGCGCGTGACGTCACGCTCGGTCAGCTCCGAACGCTCGAGGCCAGACAGGTAGCCCTTCACTGCGGCATGCAGCATGTCCAGCTCGCGCCCCAAGACCCGCGCCTGGTCTGCCATGGCGTTGTCGGGCCGTGCCATCGAGCCAGCCATCAGCCGAAGCAGCCCGTCCACAAGGTCTCCCATGCGCAGGATCTCCCGTGCCGCGTTCGTCAGTGCAAGATACGGGGTGTCCTGTGCCTCTGGATCTAGGAAGGCGGGACGTGCGGCTTCGCTGCCGCTCTTCACCTTCTCGGGCAACAGAGTGGTGAGCAGGTTCCGTAGCGGGCCGAGCAGGCCGATTGAGCAGGCTGCGAGCACGACGTTGAAGGCCAGATGGAACGTGATTACCGCCGACCCGGGGTTCGGCTCGCGATCCCAGATGAAAGCGGTGATCGGCCCCAGGAACGGGAGGACCACCAGACACCCGGTCGCTCGGACAAGCAGATTCCCGGCCGGGAGACGGCGGTTGGCCGGGTTCGTTCCTCTGGTCTCGATCAGCGGCGGCAGCGCGCCGCCCACGTTCGCCCCGAGAACGAAAGCCGCGGCAGCGACAGGCGAGAGAAGGTCGGTGCTGCCGACGACGCTGGCCAGGAGCAGTATGGTCGCGATGCTGGAGTGGGCCGCGAACGTCAGCACGGCCGCCAGCAGCAGGTCGACCAACGGATCCGACGTCAACGATACAAACAGGCCGCGGCTGGCGGGATCGTGGAGGAGCAAGTTTATGATTGCGCCTGGCGACTCCGATGAGCCGGATGGCTTCATGGTTTCGACCAGCAGGTGCAGGGCGAGCAGGACCAAACCGAGGCCAATGCCGACGCGGCCGAGCTCCCGCCAACGCCCCTTCGGGGCACGTTTCTGCGCGATGTAGCCCACCAGCATCAGCAGCGGGGAAAGCCATGAAACGTCGGAAGAGAGTGCCTTCACGATCAGGCCCGTGCCCACATTGGCACCAAGCATCACCGCCATCGCCGGGATCAGATCGACGGCGCCGCGGGCCGCGAACGAGGTCACCATCATCGCCGTGGCGGTGCTGCTCTGAAGCAGCATCGTCACGCCCACGCCCGCGCCGACCGCGACAAGCCGGTTGCGCAGCGCGCGCCCGAGAAAACGGCGCAGATCGGACCCGAAGGCCCGCCCCACGCCGCGCTGCACAGCCCGCATGCCCCAGAGCAGCAGCGCGACATGCCCCGCGAGTTCCACGGCGAGGACTGGTCCGCTCACGGCTGGCACCCCGGCTTGTTCCTGGCCAACAGGGCGAGGAGGACGTCGCCGCGACACCAGGCTGCCGCCGGAAGCATACTTTCCAATACGTGACGGTCCGTCGTCCGCGCCGGGATCGCCCGACGCAGGAGGTGCCAGAATGCCATGGCCATTCTCCCTTAGCCGGTCGCGAGCTGGACGATGCGTATGAGGACCATGCCGACTGCGACCACCAGATAGCCGCGGAGGACGAGCATCCATACTCGCTTGGACAGGGTCAGCTGCGACGGTGCGAGCGTATGCAGTGGTGGCATGCGCCACCGGGCCTTGGGCACTGCGAACTCCACTGATGCCATTTCGGTCGGAGTGCGCCGCCGCACCAAGGCCGTGATGGCGAAGCCGCAGAGCGCCAGAACGGAACCGCCGCCCAGGATCCACAGGATCTGCGTGCCAGTGATCTCGGGGTAGAGCACCGAGGCCGTCAGCACGATGGACAACATGACGAGGACGGCAATCACCGCGCCCGTGAACAGGTTCAGCCACCGGCCGTTGATCCACGGCCCGAGAACGGCGCGGTCGTTGCAGAGCAGCAGCAGAAACACCGTGGCACTCGGCAGCAGCACCCCGGCCAGCGTCTGCACCGCCAGGGTGATCAGCCCAAGGGGCGAGCCGGGAATGAGGACGACCGCCGCCGCAATGCCGATCAAGCCGCAGTAGACGAGGTAGAAACCCTTTGCGTCGGTTGCCTTCCGGTGCAGGGAATGTTTTAGCGAAAGCACATCCCCGATCGCGTAGGCGGTCGCCAGGGACACCGCGGCCGCCCCGATGACCGCGGCATCGATCAACGCGATTGCGAACAGCGTGCCCATGACCGGGCCGGCGTGCCTGGTCAGACCCGCTGCGATACCAGCCGCATCGGTGAAGTTACCTGCCTCCGGCGTGCCCTCGAACGCCGCGGCGCAGAAGACCATCATCGCCACCGCACCGACGATGACCAGCACGATGCCGAGCCACAGATCGGCCTTCTCATACGACATGAAGCGGGGCGTAATGCGCTTGTCGATAACGTAGCTCTGCTGGAAGAACAGCTGCCACGGTGCCACGGTCGTACCGACGATGCCGATGATCAGCAACAGGATATCGGAGAGCTTGCCTTCGGGAAGGCCGGGGATGAACAGGTCGTGTGCGACCTGCCCGACCGGGACATGGACGGCGAGCACGATCGGCACGAGCAGCAGGCTGCCGAGGCAGAGCATCAGCGCGAACCGCTCGAAGCGGCGGAAATTGCCAGTGCCCGCGGCGACCATGGTCAGGACGGCCGCGATGACAACGCCCAGGATCTTCGACACGCCGAGGTAGTCGAGCGCCAGGCTGATGCCTATAAACTCGGTCACGATCGTCA
>JAYTTA010000274.1:0-1744 GCA_043745345.1 Acetobacteraceae bacterium
TCCTGCAACCCACACGACCTTTCCTGCATGACCGGCGGATCGTCCGGCGGCAGCGGTGCGGCGGTGGCCGGCGGGCTGGTGCCGATCGCGCTCGGCTCAGACACCAACGGATCGATCCGGGTGCCCGCCTCGCTTTGCGGCATCTTCGGGTTGAAGCCAACCTATGGCCGGCTGCCGCGCACCGGCAGCTTCCCATTCGTCGGGAGCCTCGACCATCTCGGCCCGCTGGCACGCACGACCCGAGACCTGGCGCTGTCCTACGACGCGATGCAGGGTTTCGATGCCGGCGACGCCGCCTGCGTGCGGCGCAAGGCTGAGCCGGTGTCGTCCAAACTGCATCTCGGCATCGCCGGGCTGCGCATTGCGCGCGCGGGCGGCTATTTCCACGAGGGCGCAATGCCGAAGGCGCTCGATGCGGTGGACCAGGTGGCCCGGGCGCTGGACGCGACGGCGGAGGTGGAACTGCCCGAAGCCGCCCGCGCCCGTGCCGCCGCGTACATCATTACCACGACCGAGGGCGCCGCCCTCCACCTCGACCGGCTGCGTACCCGCGCCACCGACTTCGATCCCGATGTCCGCGACCGGCTGATCGCTGGAAGCCTGCTGCCGGCGGGCTTTGTGGTGCAGGCGCAGAAATTCCGCCGCTGGTACCGCAACGCGGTGCTGGCGCTGTTTGCCGAGGCCGACGCGATCCTGGCACCCGCCACACCCTGCCCGGCGCCGCTGATCGGCCAGAAAACCTTTGTCCTCGGCGACGTCGAACTCCCCATCCGGCCCAACCTCGGCATCTTCACCCAGCCGATCTCGTTTATCGGCCTGCCGGTCGTGGCGGTGCCGGTGCCGAGTCCCGGCGCGATGCCGATCGGCGTGCAGATCATCACCGCACCCTGGCGAGAGGATATCGCGCTGCGTGTCGCCCAGGCGCTCGAAAACCTTGGCATCTGCCACGCGACCCAACCATCGTTTCAGGTGTAGCCGGATGCATATCAACACGAACATCAACCTGGCGCAGCCCTTGGCCGAAATGCGCGCGGCCTTTGCCGAATACGAGGCGGCGCTGATCTCCAACGACACCGCGACCTTGATCCGGCTGTTCAGCGAAACGCCGGAGACCATCCGCTATGGCATCGGGGAGAACCTATACGGCGCCGAGGAAATTCAGGCATTCCGCCGTGCCCGGCCGTCAACCGGCCTGATGCGCCACCTGTCGCGCACCGTCATCACCACCTACGGCCAGGATTTCGCGATCGCGTCCACGCTGTTCCAACGCGACACCGCGCCGGGAAAAATCGGCCGCCAGATGCAGAGCTGGGTGCGGCTACCCGAAGGCTGGCGCATCGTCGCCGCGCATGTGAGCCTGATTGACGAGACACCGTAGGCAAGAAAGCAAGGTTGGGCTCTCCCTCCGCGGGCATTCCAACTGCCGAAGGCGGCAGTCGGAACCTTCGCCCCCTACGCCCTAGCCCGCAAAGGGGCAGTCGCCCCTTTGAACCTCTCTCCTTTAGGTTGCGCGCCATCAGCCAAAGCGGCCATCCCAGCCACGCTGTCGACGGGAGCGTCCAGAGATTGGGGGGATGCGGACGGGAGCGGTATGACCTGCCGGGCCGTTGCCGGCCGGGAGATCATGGATGGGGTTGATGTTGCGGCTGGTCGAAACTGGGGCTGACAGCCGGACGCGCGGCGTCGACGTGACAGAGATCGCTCGGCCCAGCGACCTGCGTGACATCGCAAACCTGGGCTGACG
>JAYTTA010000275.1:0-1743 GCA_043745345.1 Acetobacteraceae bacterium
GAGACGCCGATGACTGAGGACACGGTGTTCTGGATCGCCTCGATGACCAAGGCGCTGACCGCCGCCTGCTGCATGCAGCTGGTTGAGCAACGCCGGCTCGACCTCGACGACGATATCGGCCGCGTGCTGCCGGCGCTGGCCGAGCCGCGAGTGCTGGTAGGGTTCGATGCCGACCACCAGCCGATCCTGCGCCGGGCGATCGGCGCCATCACGCTGCGCCATTTGCTGACTCATACCGCCGGATTCGTCTACGACACCTGGAACGAGCACATGCTGGCTTACGTCAAGCACGCCGGCATTTTGCGCCATGAAACCTTCCAGAAACCTGAAAACGTGCAGCCGCTGGCGTTCGATCCCGGCACGCGCTGGGAATACGGCATCAACATCGACTGGGCCGGCAAAGCGCTGGAAGCCGTCACCGGCCAGACATTGGACAACTACGCGCGCGAAAAACTGTTCGGCCCGCTCGGCATGAATGACACCGGCTTCCGGCTGCGCCCCGACATTTCCGCGCGTTTGGCCGGGCCGCACCAGCGCCAGCCCGATGGCAGCCTGGTGCCCACCGAGTACAGCGCGCCGCAGGGTGAGGAATTCTTCCTCGGCGGCGGCGCGTTATATGGCACCGCCGCCGACTACCTGCGGTTCATCCGCATGATGCTGGCCGGCGGAATGCTCGACGGCGTTCAGGTGCTGCGGCCGGAGACGGTGGTGTTGATGGGCCGCAACCACATGGGCGACACCGACGTCGAGGTAATGCGGACCCAGATGCCGCTCTATTCGAACGATTGCGAGCTGTTTCCCGGCATGAAGAAGAAGTGGGGCCTGAGCTTCCTGATCAACACCGAGGACGTGCCTGGCGGGCGCGCCGCTGGCAGCCTTGCCTGGGCGGGAATTCGCAACACCTACTACTGGATCGACCCAAAATTGGGTGTCGGCGGCACGTTGATGACGCAGATCCTGCCGTTCGCCGATCCGGCGGTGCTGAAGCTTTTCGACGCATTCGAGCAGGTGGTGTATCGTCTTCGCGCCTGAGGGAGGATTCTATGGTCACAGCCAGGATGACGCAGCGTCAGCTTCTGTTCAGGGCCGATTTTCGAACCAAGATTGCCAAGGCCTATAACGGTTGGCTGCATGTCGCGCTGATCGCGGCGATCGGACTGGCGGCGATTTGGTACTTCGCCCGCCAGGTTTCCCATCCGGCCTGGTATGAATGGCTGGTTGTCCCGGCCGCCTTCGCCATCTCCAACGTGTTCGAGTGGTGGATCCATAAATACGTTATGCACCGGCCGGTGCGCGGGCTGATGGGCATTTACCGGCGCCATACGCTTGCGCACCACCAGTTCTTCACGGATGTCGAGCCGACCTTCGATACCACACGTGACTTCCGCATCGTATTCTTCCCGCCCTACGCTCTGGTCGCGTTCATCGTGCTGTCGATCCCGCCGGCGGCAATCTTGAACGTCGCCGGCCTTGCCAACGCCGGCTGGCTGCTGCTGGTCACCAACGTCGCACTGTATCTCAACTACGAGTTCTTTCATTTCTGCTGCCACGTGAAGGACGACCGCCTGGTGCGGCATATCCCGTTGATCAACTCGATCCGCCGCCACCACATCGCCCACCACGAACCGGCGATCATGATGGAGCGCAACTTCAATCTTACCTATCCGATGGCAGACTGGTTCTTCGGCACGTCCGACCTGAAATGCGGCTTGGTCTCCCACGTCTTCAACGGCTACTCGGACC
>JAYTTA010000276.1:0-1739 GCA_043745345.1 Acetobacteraceae bacterium
GGAACGGCGGTGTTGACAGTATGCCTTGTGAAATAGCTGACGCCTCGGCATTTGCCGGCGGCGGATCAGGAAGCAGCTCGCCGGTAAAACGATAGCCGCGGCCGGGCACGGTCACGATCGGCCCCGTCTCGCCCTCCTCGGCCAGGATTCGCCGCAGGGTGGACATCTGCACGGTCAGATTGTTCTCGCCCACGGCAAGGCCTTGCCAGACATGCGACACGATCTCGTCCCGGGTCAGCACCTCGCCGGCGCGAGCGACCAGAAGCGCCAGCATGTCGAATGCCCGGCCGTTCAGCGGAACCGACGCACCGCCGGCGACCAGCGTGCGCCGCTGGGTGTCGAGCTGCCATCGGCCAAATCGAAAGATGGTGGGTGCAGCCGACATCGGAGCGCTCCGCGGCGAAATCGACGCATACCGCAACTTAAGGCAGCAATTCAAACTCGCAATCACGCTCGTCGCGGCGGACCGCGCCGGTAGGTGTTCGAGCGCACTCCGTCGTGCCGCTCACACCAAAAACTTGCTCGAAGATAAACCAGTGGGCACCGTTAACACGTTGTTAGAAAACGATTTATCTAGCTTAGCAACAATTAGCCCTGATTGATGCAGGTCCACACCGGATGACCGGCTACCGCTGCCGATGTCGCAGGGCACCGCAAGGCTCCCGGCACCAGCCAGGCACCACGGTCCGGCCGCACGCATCAACCAGCCAACGGAGCAAACCATCATGAACAACCGCCTCAACATCCTGCCGCTCGCCCGCCTGTCGCTCGTGGCCACCCTTCTACTGACCGGTCTCGCCGGCCACCCGGCCCGCGCCGCCGATATCAGCACGACGACTGTCGTCTATGGCGACCTCAACCTGCGGTCCAAAGCCGGCGTGGACACGCTGCGCCACCGCCTTGTCACGGCCACAGCAAGCGTATGCGGCGAGGCCGGCGGCAACCGGGCCGAGCTTGGCGAAACGGCGGCCTGCCGATCGGCCGCATTGAAGGGCGCAATAGCCGATCTGAGCCGCGTCGTCGCCTCGGCCCGCAGCCAAGATCCCGTGACCCTGGCCGCAGCCCACTGAGCGCTCCGCATCCCAACGCATCCCAGAACGAACGGAGTATTCATCATGACCACTTGCAAAATGACATATCGCGCTCTTGGCCTGTCGCTGGCCTTCACCGCTCTGGTCGGCGCTGTCATCCCGGCGCGGGCCGAAACGGTGCAGCAGAGCGTCACCGTTGCCTACGGCGATCTCGACCTGTCCTCGCCGGCCGGTCTGAGCACGCTTCATAGTCGTCTTGTCACAGCGAACCGCCGAGTTTGCGGCGAAGCCGGCCTCGACAGGGCCGGGCAAGCCGACATGGCAGCCTGCCGCGCCAACGCCCTGCGCAACGCGATGGGCGAGATGCAGCGTGTCGAAGGGCTCGCACACGCCACGCATGCCGAGGCGGTCGCGTCCGGCAAGTAGGCCGGGCCGCTCGAACGCTGGGCACGGCGCCGCATTGCGGACGTCGTGCCCAGCCGCGTCGCGGCGGTTTTCACTGGCGAAAAGTCGGGTTGTCGATATTGATCCGAGCTCGATGCGTGCATGGCGGTGATGCGTCAATCTGAGATACCAGCATGCGACATCGCACGGTGAAACAGTGTCGTGCCGTTCAAGAACCAATTGCGTGTGCTGCCCAAGAACAGAGTTGGCCGCAAGCCGGCGAGGTCGCGTTTCATTGGCGAGAGAACGGGATCGTCCAGCCGT
>JAYTTA010000277.1:0-6323 GCA_043745345.1 Acetobacteraceae bacterium
CTCGACCTGGTGGTCAGCTTCCAGGCGTTCGGCACCCTGCTCGCGATCGGGCCGATGCTGCTGCCGGCCGCGGCGGCGCGCGCCTGGACCCGAAGGGCAGGTACGATGATGGCGCTGGCGGCGCTTTTCGGCATGGTGGCGTGCTATGCCGGGCTGCTGATCTCGTTCCACGCCAACCTGCCCTCGGGCCCGGGGATTGTGCTGGCGGCGGGCTTCCTCTACGGATTTTCCCTGTTGGCAGCGGCGCTCAAAAGCCGCATCGATGAGCGAATGGGAGGGAAAGCCGCATGAACCGCAGGCTTGGTTTCATTGTTCTTGTAGTGAGCATCCTCGCTTTCACCCCACCGCCCGGCCACGCCGCCGAAAAGCTCCGCGTCGTCGCGACCTTCAGCGTCATCGGCGACATCGCGGCCAATGTCGGCGGCGACCGCATCGAATTGGCGACGATCATCGGTCCCGACGGCGACAGCGAATTGCATCAATCGACCGCCGCCGACGCGGCCATGGTCGGACGCGCCAACGTGTTGCTGATAAACGGCATCAACGACGCCTTCGAGCCCTGGCTCGACAACCTGCTGCGCCAAGCCAAGTTCGCCGGCACAAGGGTCATCGTCAGCCGCGGGGTGCATGCCCTCTCCGCCGAGGACGAGCATCCGGCAGCACGCAACAAACAAATCGCGGCGATCCTCGACCAGCACGCTTGGCTCGATCCGCGCAACGCCATCCTCTACACCCGCAACATCGCAGAGGCGCTAGCCCGCGCCGACCCCGCCGGCGCCGACAGTTTTCGCGCCCGCGCAAGCGCCTACACGCGTGAGCTGCAGGTGCTGGACGGCTGGGCGCGCGCCCAGATGGCGGCGGTGCCTGCGGCCAAGCGGCGCGCGTTGTCGTCGCACGACTCGATGCAGTATTTCGCCGCCGCCTTCGGCATCACGCTGATCTCGGTCAACGGCTGGACCAACATGAATGAGCCCTCGGCCGGCGAGTTGGCCCGGCTGACCGCGCAGATCAAGCAGGAACGGGTGCGCGCCCTGTTCCTCGACAGCATCACCGACCCGCGCGCCATGGAGCGCATCGGCCGCGAGACCGGCGCGGTCATCGGCGGCACACTGTACGGCGACGCGCTGTCGAAGCCCGATGGCGAGGCCGGCACCTACCTTAAGATGATCCGCCACGACGTCGAGGTGATGAAGGCCGGGATGCTGCTCAACTGAACCCCCCAGCTTGAACCGTTTGGGGCCAATCCGCGGCCTGCTGCTGATGGGGGTTTTGGGCCGGCTCGGCATCGCCGCGGCCGCCGTCTTTTTCCTCTGGGCGGCGGTGCTGTGGGCTGTGCTATCCCAGCCGGCAGTTCCCGTCGCCTACCAGCAGATGCAACCGGCGACTTTCGGACCCGTGCCGCGCGCGGCCAGCCTGCCCGCTATTCCGGGCTTCGCACTGGTCGCGGCCTCCGGCCAGTCGGCGCCGACCGGCGGCATCTTCGACCGGTTCGACGTCGCAGCACAGCCGATCGTCGCACCGGTCAACGCCGCTGGACAGGTCGCGTTCTACGCCACTGTGCTGCACGCCCGCGCCACCGAGGGTATTTTTCTGGCAGCGGACGGAAAAATCAAGAAAATCGCAGCGGTTGGCGATCCGGTGCCCGGCGGCGGCATCCTCTCGCAGTTTTCCCGCCACCCGATGCCGGCGCTCAATGATGCCGGCCATGTCGCCTTCGGGGCCGCGATGACCGCGTCGCGCGCTGCCGAAGGCGTGTTCCTCGCAGCCGGCGATGCCCTCACAGTGGTGGCGCTGACCGGCGGCGACGCGCCCGGCGTCGTCGGCGGCACCTTTTCCGACTTCGACGCGCCGGCGCTGAACAATCTTGACGAGGTCGTGTTCGTGGCCAACGTGCGGCGCGGCCGTGACCTGCTGCAGGTGCTCTACCGATGGCGCGATGGCCGCCTGCAGAAGCTGGTAGCCGAGCGCGATCTGCTGCCGACGCTGGGCGCCCCGCCGCCCTGCTGTGGCGCCTTCGACAAATTCGGCCTGCCGACGATCAACAACCGCGGCGTCATCGTGTTTCCAGCCACGATCGAGCACGGCCCGGTGCTGGGCGGGATATTCGTCTCGGGCAGCCGCGACCTGCGTATGCTTGCCGCCGCCGGCGTGCTGGCGCCCAACGGCGAGATGATGGTGCGGTTCTCCGAGCGGGTGGCGATCGACGACGACGACAACCTGTCGTTTGGCGCGCAGCTCGGGGTCGGGCGCACCGGGCGCGAGGCCGTGCTGCGGGTCAACACGACCGAGACGACGCAGATCGCCCTGGCCGGTGATCCCGCGCCAGGCGGCGGCAGCTTTTCCGGGTTTGGCCCCTGGCCCGGTGCAAGCCCGACGGGGCGAATCGCGTTCATCGCCGCGGTCGAGAACGGTCCGGGCCTGGTTGGCGTCTATGCGTGGGATGCCGGAACCCTGCGCCGCATCGTGACGGTCGGCGACAGGCTGCCGGACGGCAGCGTGCTGGCGCCGCTGGCGATCAACTCCGTCACGTCAGCGGGGGCGAATGGTGGGGTTACCCTTGCAACGATGGGCGAGGGCGGCGAGCAGCGGATTTACTATCTGGCGCCCTAGGGAGAAAAAAACATGGGCTTCCCCTCCGCGGGCATTCTAACTGCTGAAGGCAGCAGTCGGAACCTTTGCCCTCTAAGCCCAAACCCCGCAAAGGGGCAGTCGCCTCTTTGAAGCCCTCTCCTTAGGTTGGGCGCACCGGGGCGTTACCCCGGCTGGGTTTAGGGCGGAGCCTCATGCTTCCTTAGTTCATGTCAGTCGGCGGATATTCCTGAAACACGTTCCTGGCTGAAATCAAGATATGCGCGGTCACCGTGCGCGGCGGCACGCTCTGGCCCTGCAACAGGCGCAACGCCAGCGGCAGCACCTCATAGCCGTAACGATCCATCAAATAGGCGACCGATCCCAGCAGCAAGCTACCGCGGTTGGACGGGTCGATTTCCTTCTTCTCGCTGGCGCCGCCATGCACGCTGCGGTCGAGGCCCTGACTGACGATGGCGGCATCGTTGAGTCGGCGGGTGAGCTCAACGCCGATCTTGGCTGCCAGCGCGGTGGGGTCGTCAAGCGCGGCGATCAGAAGCTTTCGCCCGGGCTGGGCGGCAAGCAGCCGGGACACCAGGAACTCCGCGCGCGCGGGTTGGCCGCCGGTGTCAAGCATCGCCGGGATCAGATCAGGGTAGGAGCGATGCAGGCCCTCGGTGACGCCTTGTAGCCGTGCCTTCACGGCGTCGCTGGGATCGCCGGTGTCGCCGACAATCGCGGCGATCACGCTCTGGTCCGCCCACGCCTGCTTTGCGAAGTCGCCAAGCGCCTCGCCAGCCATGGCGCCGGCGGCCTGGCTGTCGGCCGTGTACACTGGCGCGTCGCCGACCGGGTAGCCGATCGCGATCACCGGGATGCCGGCATCCTTCAGTCTCTGGGCGATATCCGGGTTGACTCGGGTTTCAGGATTGAACTCGATCAAAAGATCAAATCTCTGGCGAACGGCTTCTTCGGCGTTGGCCAAGGCTCGGTCGGCGTCGCCGGCATTGTCGAGATAGGTCATCTCGACCGGCAGGGTGCGGGCGGCGAGCTCAAAACCACGGCGCACGTCGTAGCCGGTGAAACCAAGGCCCTCAAGACGCACGCCAGGCGTCTCGTTGGCGTTGGCGAAGGCGATCCGAAACGGCCTCGACGACGCCGCGCGGGATCGAGGGAGTAATAGCGCCGCCGCCATTCCGCCAAGGAAAAGCCGGCGCCAGACAGGCGCCGGCTTGGAAAGACGTCGGTCGAAAATCAGCGAATGGCCTCAAGGTTGACGAAGGTGCCGGTCAGACCGACCGCCTTGGGCACTGTCATCGAAAGGAAGAAGGTCGCGCGCTTGCTGCTTGCAGCTTCGGCGGCGATCAGGTCGGTGCGGACGTTCTCGATGATGTGGATGCCGTTGTTGGCCAACAGGTTGGCATGGACCGGGAAGGCCTCGTCCTTGTCCTCGGACGGGATCACCTCGACCGCCCAGTTGTCGACGCCGACCAGAACAACTTTCTGCGACGCGAGCCAGGCACCGGCCGACTTGCTGATTCCGGGTTCGGAGGCATTATAGAGCGCGTTCTGGGCTGGAAACTGCTTGAACAGGTCGCCCCAGCCGGTGTTGATGAACACCGCGTCTCCCTCGCGCAGCGTCACGTTATACATCTTCAGACCAGCCTGGAGGTCGTCCTCGGTAATCACGGCACCACCGTCGATGCAGTCGCCCTTGCAGGCGGCGTTTTTCTTCAGCTTGCCGGCATCCTTGAACACCTGCAGCACATCGATGATCACGCCGCGGGTGGCGAACGACTTCATGTTCTCAATGCCGAGCTTCTTGAGGTAGTTCTGGGTCACGTATTTACCCATCGGCGTCTGGTTGTAGTAGCAGTCCTTGATGCCGATATGGCCCATCCCGTCGATATGCGTGCCGACATGGGATTGGCTGAGATAAGTGTCTTCCATATAGGTCAACTTGTTCTTGCCGTATTCAGCGCCGGGCACCAAGCTCGCAGTGGTCAGCACCGTCTTGGTGAAGCGGCTTCCGAACAGCGGCACGCCATCGACCAGGTTGTAGGCGAGCGGGATGCTGACGCCGGTCTGGATTTCCGCCGCCGCCGCCTTGGTGACCGCGGGGGTGATGCGATTGGTGGCCCCGACCTCGTCGTCAGGTCCGAACGGCGAGGCCTGGATGAGGGTCTTGCAGTCGCTCTGCGCGTTGGCCGCGCCAGTGGCCAGAAATGCCGAAAACGCAAATGCCGCAGCGAAATGACCGGGCTTCATAAGCTTTCTCCCATGACTGTTTCTTAATGTTGGACTTGAGGCGATTTGCCACTGAAACTCGTGGCGTGCCAACCACGATCACGTGCTGCGCCTAGCTTTACACGGAAACGTGATTGAGGCGCAGAGACATTTTGAAGCGGACATGGGCGCGCGAGGCTGGCGGCATCTATGCGAGCCAAAACCTAGCGTTTTGGAGACACGCGATTGTTGTAGTTGTTGCCGTTGCTGTTGCCATAGCCTGACCCGTTGGTGGGCCGTTTGGTCTCGAGGACCTTCTTGTTCGCCTGATGGCGGCCGACCACGCCGAGTATGCAATGTCCCGCCAGATGCCCGGCAACGCCGCCAACCGCCGCAGCCTTCAGGTAGCCGGCCGCGGACGCCGGCGCGGCATCGTAGCCGCTGAGCAATGCGAGGCCCGCCAGCACCGACATCTTTTTTTCGCAGTGCGTTTCACGGGAACAGTCCTTCCCTCGACGCTGTGGCAGCAACATCCGAATGCCCGGGATGTTCCATCGCAACACTCAGTAGATCGTCTCCTGCAGCCGCTGCGGGTAGTCGCGATCATATCCCTCGCCATCGAAATCCTGCCGCAGCGCCTGCATCATGGTGCCGGAACTTGGCAGGTCGGCCTCAGTTCGGAACCAGGAGGGGTCCCACAGCCGCGAGCGCACCAGCGCCTTCGGGCATTGCGTGTAGACGCGTTCGACGGTGATGGTGATGACGCTGCGCGGCACCTTGCCCTCCATCGTGAACGAGGCGCACAGCGCCGGCTCAACGCTGATCGTGGCGTGGCCGTTTATGCGCAGCGTGCGCCCGACCCCGGGGATCAGGAACAGCAGCGAAATCCGCGGATTGCGGACCAGATTTCGTAGCGTGTCGATGCGGTTGTTGCCGCGCCGGTCCGGCATTTGGACCGTGTGCCGGTCGACGATGCGCACGAACCCGGCCGGATCGCCGCGCGGCGTGCAATCCAAACCCTCAGGTCCCGAGGTCGCCACCACGACGAATGGCGAGGCCTCGATGAAGTGGCGGTAGTGACCGGAGATATGGCCAAGCTCCTTGATCACCGCCGCCCCCGCGGGCTGGCCGTAGATCACCTCCAGCTCGGCCTCGGTGGTAATCAAATGCGACATTTTTTTCATGCTTTATTCCGGGATACGATTTCAGCACCGGACACGGTCGGTTTGCAACGAGAATCCGCCAGGCGTCGACAGCCTGAAGCCTTATCTCCATCCTGGGTTGATGGACGCGGCGGCGGTCGTTTCAAGTTCGCCGCCACGCGCCGTGCTTATGGCGACAATCAGAATCCTGCCTTCGAACACCCTATTTTATTTATGATTCAAAAAAGCTTTCCAAACAACTTTGTGTATAATCAATCGATTATTTTCCAGCCTAATATTTGCGTAGCGAAATGAAAGCTGTTACAGACCACCGGCTAATCTCGAACCCGAAGCCGGTTTCCCCGATGTCTACCGCTGTGATGCAAA
>JAYTTA010000278.1:0-1733 GCA_043745345.1 Acetobacteraceae bacterium
CAGGTCTCCAGCGCGCCGGTCTCGGCTGTTAATCCGGCCTGGATGCGGCGGCCTGCCTCGTCCAGTCCATGCGCCTGATTAGCGACACCCTGGTATGCAAGCTGATATTTTGTCAGTGCCTGCTGCAGAGATGCGGTTTGCTGCCGGCTGGCTGCAAGGTCTGCCTGCGCGCGAGTCAGGGCTTCGGGCGCTGCGGCAGGCTTGGCCGCACCCTCGGCAGCCCGCGCGTTGGCGGCATCGAGCTGTGTTTGCAAGGCAGCTTTGTCCTGCTGAACTTTCTGCAGATCGGACTGTGCCTGGGCGGCCTGGTCCTGTGCCGCACGCATCTGCGTCACCGATTGGCGCAGTGCGTCGCGTAGCCGGTCCTCGTTACCGTCCGCCATGGCAGGAGATACTGCCAGCAGGAGTAGTGGCAGGACGAGAAGGCTTACGGTTCCGTTCACTTTAGAAACTCGATCCCAAGTCGAGCTGCACCACGGTGTTGCCGTCGCGGCGGACCGAAACCGCTTGCGCGCTCTGCCTGCGCCGGCGTTGCAACCCGACGCGCAAGCCCCGCCGCGATATTTGCGCCACGCGACGCGCAGGACTTCGTCATGCGCAGATATCCGTGTTCATCAGGCGTGTTCCGTAATGTTCAACGTAAAAGTCTTGCGGATCATCTCAGCCGGGGGCGTGTCATTGGTACCGACGGTAAGCAACACGCGACGCACTTCCTGCTCGATGTCGGCTGGGCCGGAAAAGTTTTGGACGGTTGCGGTGGCAATATGACCTGACGCATCGAGCACGACAGCTATGCGCAGATCGTAGCGGGCAAACCTCAACTTCTCGTCGCGCCGTAGTGCGGCCAATGTCTGTGACTTGATAACGTTCGAGTAGTAGGCATCGTTATCGCCGCCCCCGCCGTCCCCGCTGCCGCATCCGCTGCCAATGCAGTCGCCCCCGCCGCCATTACCGGCCGCAAGCGACCCGGGGCCCTGCCCGGTGATCGACGTGGTGACTGCAGCCGGCGGTGACGGCGCCTTCGGAGCCGCCTTCGGCACCGACACCCGATGCGGCGAAGGCGCCTGCTCCTTTGGCTTTTCCACACTTTTCTTTGGCGGTTCCGGCGGCGGCTTCAAGGGCGGCGGTGGCGGCGGCGGAAGCCGGATGTGCGTGATATGCGGCTCCTGGTGTGGCCGCGCGAGCGGACTGGCAGACGGACGCAGCACCACAAAGGCAAGGCCGCTCGCCAATGCAATACCAGTTGCGGCGGCGGCCGACCCGAGCACGCGCCGTCGCAGCGAGCGGGGCTCCTGAAATCGCTCCTGTTCTTCATCGAACATTCGATCAGCTTCCTGGTGTTCTCTGGGCTGCCAGCCCGATTGACGTGATGCCGACATGGCCGCACAGGTCGAGCACGTTCATAATCTTCTCGTATTGTACCCCGCGATCGCCCTTCAGAACGATCGGCAGATCGGGCGTCACCGCCTTGGCATCGCGCAGCTTGGCTTCCAGCTCGGCCAGGCTGACCGGGATGGCGTCGATGAACACCTGACCGTCATTGGCCACTGCAATGACTTTCGTCTTCGGCACAGCCAGCGACACCGTCGAGCTACCTTTCGGCAGATCGACCTTCACCCCCTGCACGGACGCGGTAGTCATGATGATGAAGATCACCACCAGCACGTAAGCGAGATCGAGCATCGGCGTGATGTTGATGTCGTCATAAGGTTTGTCGTCGTTGATCTGCATGG
>JAYTTA010000279.1:0-1728 GCA_043745345.1 Acetobacteraceae bacterium
CAAACCATCCGCCCTGGCCCGCGACGCGCGCACGCTCTCCGACGCAAGGACCTCCGGCGTGCGCGGCCGCCCGCGGTTGCTCGTCAGCGCCTCCGCACCGTTCGCGCGAAACCGGTCACGCCAATGGTAAATGATCGTTCGGTTGAGGTTCAGCTCAATGGCCAAGGCGCTTGCACGCTCGCCAGCCTCCAACCGTTCAACCGCCTTCAGCATGAACTCCCGGCTGTGACGCTCGGACTCGCTCAGGGACATCGGTACGTTCGAGCTGTCCGAATTTAACTGTCTCGCTTTAGGTGTCCATTCCACCTTTCCGCAAGCATTCGCAACATTTAAAGGGGACGGATTAGGGGATTCTGGTTTGAAATCGAGCTAAATTAATGAAATAAAAGTTTTGGTGGCGGACACCCTGTCCGCCAGCCGGCCTCAATACGTCTTGTAAGCCAGAAACTTGCCGCTCATGCCGATCTTGACGCGGTCGCCTTTTTGGTCCGGCTGGCGTTCCAGGCTCATGTCGAAATCGATGGCGCTCATGATGCCGTCGCCGAACTCCTCGTGGATCAACTCTTTCCACGTGGTGCCGTAGACCATCAGCAACTCGTAGAACCGGTAGATCAGCGGGTCGGTGGGCACCGCGGTCGGCAACGAGCCGCGGTAGGGGATCGCCTGCAGCATCTCAACCTCCCCGGCGTCCAAGCCAAACAATGCGCCGGTCTTCTCGGCGGTCTCGGCGGTCATCGACATCTGACCGAGGCAGGCGGCGCAAGTCCAGACCGGCGCGTGGCCGAGCCTGGCCGCGATCTCGGTCCAGCTCAGGCCTTTCTTCTTCTTGATGCCAAGGATTTTATGACCAAGAGCTGTTTTCGCGTCATTCATCGCATCACCTGAAAAATCGGTTGACTGTCACGTTGTTCGCCAATCGCCGTTGGACGAACTTCCGGCACTGCCTGCCCGTTCCAGCCTGCCGGACGGGAGCCGGCAAGCAGACGCGAACGGATGACAAGAAAGTCTACGATATGATTACGTAGCGGATAAAAGCCCGGCTCGCGATGGATCGCCTGGCGCTGGCGTGGCCGGGGCAGCGTGTTGATGACAGCCTCGGCGATGCGGGCATCGGGTCCGTTGGTCATCAGCAGGATGCGGTCGGCGAGCAGTAGCGCCTCATCGACGTCGTGGGTGATGAGGAAAACCGTCTGTCCGACGCGCGCCACCAATCTCAGCACCTCCTCCTGCAACGTGCCACGGGTCAGCGCGTCGAGCGCGCTGAACGGCTCGTCCATCAGCAGCAGCGCGGGCTCGGCGGCCAGCGCGCGGGCGATCCCGACGCGCTGCTTCATGCCGCCCGACAGTTCCGCCGGGCGGCGTGTGGCGGCGTCTGCAAGCCCGACCAAGTCGAGAATTTCCATTGCCCGATCGCGAGTAGCGGTACGGGTCCAGGCGGGATGGCGCGAGCGCACCGCGAAGGCGACGTTGCCCAGCGCCGTCATCCACGGCATCAGTGCGTGCGATTGGAAGATCACGGCGCGATCGAGCGAGGGTCCGCGCAGTTCGGCCCCACCGACCAGGATGGTTCCCCGTGCCGACACTTCCAGGCCCGCCAGCATGTTGAGAATTGTGGTTTTGCCGCAGCCAGAATGGCCGATCAACGCAACAATCTCTCCCTTTCCGACGCCGAACCACAGGTCCTCAAAGATAATGCGGTCGCCGTAGCGGCATTCGATACCCTCGACC
>JAYTTA010000280.1:0-1728 GCA_043745345.1 Acetobacteraceae bacterium
CCGTTTTGTGTTTCTGGAAGGTCACAGCCGGCGTGAGGCGGCTTGGGTGTTCGGCCTGAGCCGGGAGACGGTGCAGAAGATGTGCCGGTTTCGCTACCACCCGGCTACACGCGGACGCTGCCGATTACGAAGCCGAAGCTGGGCGCGCTGTTGCCGGTGATCGATGCAATCCTTGAGGCGGACCAGAGCGCGCCGACCAAGCAGCGGCACACGGCCAAGCGGATCTTTGAGCGGCTGCGTAACGAGCACGGCTTTGCCGGTGGCTACACCGTGGTGAAGGGCTACGTGCGGATCGGCCGGGCGCGAGGCCGCGAGACGTTCGTGCCGCTGTCGCATCCGCCGGGGCATGCCCAGGTGGATTTCGGCGAGGCTGTGGGGATGATCGGGGGCGTGCGGCAGAAGCTGTACTTCTTCTGCATGGACCTGCCGCAGTCGGACGCGTGCTTCGTCAAGGCGTATCCGTGCGAGACGACCGAGGCGTTCGTCGACGGCCACGTCGCCGGGTTTGCGTTTTTCGGCGGCGTGCCGCTTTCGATTCTCTACGACAACCTCAAGATTGCGGTGGCGAAGATCTGCGCCGACGGCAAGCGCGAGTTCATCCAGGTGCTACGGCTGATGGAGGCGATGTCCAAGGAGATCGTGACGGCCGCGGTCACCGAGGCGATCCGGCTCGGCGCCATCGGCTTCGATGCGGTCAAGCGGATCGCGCTGGCGCGGCTGGAACGGCGGCCCGTCCGCCTCGATCTGACGGCTTATCCGCATCTGCCCAGGCCGGCGGTGAGGACGACCGCCGCGGCCGACTATGCGGCACTGGTGCCACGGGTGGCCGCATGACCGCGCAGGACCTGCGCCCGGCGGGCGCGACCGGCGGCACGCCACAGGTGCTGCTGGCCCATCACCTCAAGCAGCTGAAGCTGCCGACGGTGTTGCGCGAGTATGACAAGGTCGCACAGGAGTGTGCCCGCGACGGTGTCGATCATCCGCGCTGCCTGCTGCGGCTAATCGATCTCGAGCTGCTCGACCGCGAACGGCGGACCGTGGAGCGGCGGATCCGCGCGGCCCGGTTCCCGGCGACCAAGAGTTTCGACAGCTTCGACTTCACCGCCATCCCCGGGTTGAACAAGATGCTGGTGCTGAAGCGGGGGCGTTGCCACTACATCCGGCGGCGGGAGAACATCATCGCGCTCGGCAACAGCGGCACTGGCAGAACGCACGTGGCCTTGGCGCTGGGCCTTGCCACCTGCCAGAAGAGATTCTCGGTCACGTTCACCACGGCAGCCTCGCTGGTCAACCAGCTGAGGGAGGCCCGCGACGAGCGGCGCTTGCTCAAGCTGCAGCACGACCTGCAGGCGGTAAGGTTGCTGGTCCTGGACGAACTCGGCTACGTGCCGCTGTCGCCGACCGGGGCTGAGCTACTGTTCGAGGCGTTCTCGCAGCGCGACGAGGGCGGCTCGACCATCGTCACCTCGAACCTGCCGTTCGAGGACTGGACCTCGGTACTGGGTTCCGAGCGGCTCACTGGCGCGCTGCTGGATCGGTTGACGGATCACGTCAGCATCCTGACCATGAACAGCGACAACTACCGGCTGCGCCAATCCGCCAGCCGCAACTCCGCCGTCAGCGCCACTGGGGCGCAGCAAAACCAGACCATCGACGAAGGCATCGATCCCGAGACCGGCGAGATCACTGTGGGCTGAACCGGAAGGCCGCCGTTGCTGTGCAAAGGGC
>JAYTTA010000281.1:0-1723 GCA_043745345.1 Acetobacteraceae bacterium
GGCGGCCAGTCCGGCCTCGCCGTCGCCGCCCGGCTGCGGCAACTTGATGTGGACACGTTGGTCGTGGAAAAGAATGCCCGCATCGGCGACAACTGGCGGATACGCTACCACTCGCTGGCGCTGCACAACCAGATCGACGTCAACCACCTGCCATATCTGAAATTCCCGCCCAACTGGCCGCGCTACATCCCCAAGGACATGCTGGCCAACTGGCTGGAGATGTATGCCGAGGCGATGGAAGTGAACTGCTGGACCGGAACCGAGTTCATCGAGGGCAGCACCTACGACCCCGCCACCCAGGCCTGGACGGTCAAACTGCGCCGCGCCGGCACCGAGCGGACCATGCACCCGCGCCACATCGTCTTCGCCAACGGCACCAACGGCATCGCCCGCATCCCCGACCTGCCCGGCCTCGCTGATTTCGCCGGCGACGTCATGCACTCGCACGGCTTTCGTAACGGCTCCGCCTGGCGCGGCAAGAAGGCGCTGGTGCTCGGCACCGGCAATAGCGGCCACGACGTGGCGCAGGACCTGCACAGCCACGACGTGGACACCACCATCATCCAGCGCGGCTCCACCACCGTGGTCAGCATCGAGCCCAGCGCCAGGCTTAACTACACGCTGTACGAGGAGGGCAACCCGCTCGAGGATTGCGACCTCATCGCCACCGCCACCACCTATCCGCTGATGATCCGCGGCTACCAGGCCGGGGTGAAGCGGATGATGGAGTTCGACCGCGACCTTATCGCCGGCCTGACTGCGCGCGGCTTCCAGCACGACATCGGCGAGGACCTCACCGGCCACCAGATGAAATACCGCCGCCGTTGCGGCGGCTACTATCTCGATGCCGGCTGCTCCCAGCTGATCATCGACGGCGAGGTCGGCCTGCTGCAATACGCCGACATCGACCGCTTCGTGGCCAAGGGCGCATTGCTGAAAGACGGCACCATCCGCGAGGCCGACCTGCTGGTCCTGGCGACCGGTTACTTTTCTCCACAGGAAGTCATCCGCCGGCTGCTCGGCAACGCGGTCGCCGACCGCATCGGTTCGGTCTGGGGCATCGACGCCGACGGCGAGATGGAGAACATGTGGAAGCGAACCGCCCAGGAAGGCCTCTGGTTCATGGGCGGCGGCCTGACCCAGTGCCGGGTCTACTCCCTGCATCTGGCGCTGCAGATCAAGGCAATCGAACTCGGCCTGATCTCGAAATCCATATAAAGGCCAGCAAGGCGAGGGCTCTGCCCCTCGACCCCGCCAGCGCCGCGCGCTGGACCGCATCCATCTCAGCATCGTCTCAAGGCATGCGCGGTGAAACATAATCTCGTAACCACGGACACCCTCTAATTAACCTGACTAAAAGATATAATAAATGACAAAAAAAGTCAACTGCCTTCACTCTCTCCTCTATGGGTAGGGCCGGGGTGGGGTGCGACACAACGGCACCAGCGCCGGCACCCAAGCCCGAAAAAATTGTACCTGCAACGACTTCTCACCAGCGACGATGCCCAGACCGGTACCTATGCGCTTGCCCATTCCACGGGACTGGTTCCACCACGCCACCGAACTTTCGTTTTTTCCGTCCGGCAACGAATGTGTTCGCTCTCTCGCTCATATGCCAGAGTTGCCAGACACAGTCCGGGTGACCGGTTATGGTTGATCAGGCGGACCTCGACGTCGTGTTGGCCGAGGCGTTCGGCCCCCTTGTCGGAACAGGGGAAATCCC
>JAYTTA010000282.1:0-1719 GCA_043745345.1 Acetobacteraceae bacterium
CCTGATGGAAGTCATCGCGCATGCGGCCGGCAACCTGCGCGGCGGTCTCGGCATCGGCATCGTGGTTGTCGGCGTGTTCATGGGCGCCACCACCGGCATTGTCGGCGCCACGGTGGTAACGCTCGGACTGCTGACGCTGCCGACGCTGCTGCGTCGCGGCTACGACAAGGGACTCGCCTGTGGAGTCATCTGCGCCTCCGGAACTTTGGGCCAGATCATCCCGCCGAGTCTGATCCTTATTCTACTCGCCGACATCCTCAATGAATCGGTCGGCACGCTGTTTGCCGCAGCCATGATCCCGGGCCTGATGCTGGCCGCCATCTACTGCATCTACATACTAGTGGACCGAATCTAACACTTGGTGCCCGCGTCTGACAGCCTGGATAATCTTTTCGGGATCAGCGGTCCAGGTGAAGGGTTTCGGTTCGGCGTTGTGTTCGACGACGAAGCGATTGATAGCGGCTTGCAAGTCGACGACCGATATGAAGACGCCGCGTTTCAACCGCCGCTTCGTGAGCTTGGCGAAGAAGCCTTCGACGGCGTTGAGCCAGGACGCCGATGTGGGCGTGAAGTGGAACGTCCAGCGGGGATGCCGGGCCAGCCATTGGCACACCTTCGGATGCTTGTGGGTTGCGTAGTTGTCGACGATGGCGTGGATTTCCTTTCGCGCCGGCACCTGCGCCTCGATGGTATTGAGGAAGCGGATGAACTCCTGGTGCCGGTGGCGCTGCATATTGCGGCCGATGACGGTGCCATCGAGGACGTTGAGGGCCGCGAACAGTGTGGTCGTGCCATGACGCTTGTAGTCGTGGGTCATCGTCCCGGCGCGACCCTTCTTCATCGGCAAGCCGGGCTGAGTGCGGTCGAGCGCCTGGATCTGGCTCTTTTCATCGACCGAAAGCACGACGGCATGGGCGGGCGGATCGACATAAAGGCCGACGATGTCGCGCAGCTTGCCCACAAATTGCGGGTCGGTGGAGAGCTTGAACTGTTTCACTCGGTGCGGTTGAA
The DNA here is from genome assembly GCA_043745345.1 of Acetobacteraceae bacterium. Taxonomy (GTDB): domain Bacteria; phylum Pseudomonadota; class Alphaproteobacteria; order Acetobacterales; family Acetobacteraceae; genus PALSA-911. Next base: position 1,012 of record JAYTTA010000282.1, read on the forward strand.
GGCCGTGCGCACGCCAGATGCGTTGGACGGAACTCGCGCTGATATCGACGACCTTCGCCATCATGGCGGAGGTCCAGTGGGTCGCTTCTGCTGGCGGATAGCTCTGGGTGAGCGTCACGACGCGCTCGGTAATGTTCGATCCCAGCGGCGGGATGCGCGAAGGCCGCGTCTTGTCGCGCAGTAGACCGTCATAACCTTCCTGCATGAAGCGTTCCTGCCAGCGCCAAACACAAGTCTTCGACTTGCCTGTCCGGCGCATGATCTCATTGGTGCCAACACCGTCCCCGCTGAACAGGACGATTTCGGCTCGCCAGACATGCTTGTGCGGGGCGTTACGATCCCGCACGAGCGCCTTCAAACGGCGGCGATCAGCGGACTTGAGAGTGATGGACGTTCCGGTTCGCATGCGCCAGACTCGCATGCAATCAGTCAAATGGGAATCCCCTCCGGGATTCAAATGTCAGACGCTATCCACTAGTTCCAGCCTTGGAACGCCGATTGGACTGCAAATTTTCGGGGGGCTACTCTATGTTTGATTACTGTCGCCCCCTTTAATGGGGTTGCACACGCCCCTTTGAGACACAGGCTCTCGGTCAGTATGCATGTCAGGACAAAGATTGCCGCCAAACGCGCCGCAGCCGAGATCTGAGCTTGCGACAGCGCTGAGCGCTTGCCGAGGTGCCTTCGTAGGCATCGGCCTCTTCAGCG
>JAYTTA010000283.1:0-1710 GCA_043745345.1 Acetobacteraceae bacterium
CGGTCAGGAGTGCGAATGACCGACGAAGCATGCGACGAAATCCCCCATGGTCCCGGCCCGGATACGACTGGCGAGCCGGCAGCCGGAACTGGTGCCGACCGTTCCGGTCTTGTGCTGGTTTCCACGCCAATCGGCAACCTCGGCGACATCACGAAACGTGCCTGCGAGGCGCTGCGCGAGGCCGATCTGATCCTGTGCGAGGATACACGCCACACCGGGCACCTGTTGGCGGCAATCGGGGTCGCGGGCAAGCTGCAGCCGCTGCATGAGCATAACGAGGACAGCCGGATACCCGGGCTGATCGCGCAACTGCGTGCCGGCCGGCGCATCGTGCTGGTGTCGGATGCCGGAACGCCGCTGGTTTCCGACCCCGGGTTCCGGTTGGTCCGCGCCGCCATTGCCGAGGGTTTGCCAGTCGGCGCGGTGCCGGGCGCCAATGCCGCGGTTACGGCGCTAGTGCTATCCGGGCTGCCGCCGCAGCCTTTTCTGTTCCTCGGCTTTCCGCCGCCGCGCTCGGCTGCCCGGCTGCGCGCCTTCGGCATCCTGCGCGCTGCCGAGCGGGCCGGTCTGCACGCGACGCTTATCTGGTACGAGGCGCCGCACCGGCTGGCCGAGATGCTGGCCGATATGGCGGAGGCGTTTGGCCCGCGCGCCTGCGCCGTGGCGCGGGAGTTGACCAAGAAGTTCGAGGAGGTTCGCCGCGGCACGCTTTTAGAGGTAGCCGCCCACTATGCGGAGAACCCTTCGCGCGGCGAGATCACCGTCGTCGTCGGGCCGCCGGAACGGGCCGACCCCGAGGACCTGGACGGCCAGCTGCACGCGGCGCTGGCGGCAAACAGCGTCAAGGACGCGGCGGCGCTTGTGGCGGGGGCGACCGGCCTGCCGCGAAAGACCGTTTACGCACGGGCACTGGAGATCAGCGCGCAACGAAATATCCAGGAGTAATTCGTCGGCGGCTTGCCGCTGGGTCCGGGGCTCAGCTTGATGGCGCATTGCGCAGGAAATTTGGCGTCCCCGGCGGGATTCGAACCCACGGCCCCCAGATTAGGAATCTGGTGCTCTATCCGGCTGAGCTACGGAGACACGCAAATTCCTACATAATCGATCTGTCGAGGTTCGTCAGCCCGTAAGGCTGCTCTGACGTTGATCTTCGAGCCGGGGGCCTCAAGCCTGGGGGAATGCAGCCGTACTATGCCGCGACCAGCGCCGGCTGCTCGTGGAACTCATCCTCGGTCACGCCGTAGATCTCGAACACCCGATCCGCGGTGAGTTCGCGTGGAGTCCCGTCGAACACGATGCGGCCTGCGGCGAGCGCCACGATCCGGTCGCAATAGCCGCGCGCGGTGTCGAGGTGGTGCAGGTTGCACAGCACCGTCAGCCCGTCCTCCCGGTTGACGCGGCGCAGCGCGTCCATCACCAGCCGGGCGTTGTGCGGGTCGAGGCTGGCGATCGGCTCATCGGCCAGCAGAATGCGCGGTTCCTGCAGCAGCGCCCGGCAGATCGCGACGCGCTGCTGCTGGCCGCCGGACAGGGTGCCAGCACGCTGCAATGCGGTTTCGACCAGGCCGAACCGATCGAGCGCGCGGATGGCCATGGCTCGTTCCGCCTCGGTGAACAGGCCGAACAGCGAAGACAAGATGCCGCGATGGTTGAGCCGGCCGACCAGCGCGTTGGTCAGCACGTCGAGCCGCGGCACGAGGTGGAACTGCT